>VFMC01000064.1:8249-15166 GCA_006515795.1 Acidimicrobiaceae bacterium
TCGCCTGAGTCACTACTTGAACGTCGTACGCGACGGCCAGGAGGTGACCGTCACCGACCACGGCAAGGCCGTGGCCCGGCTCGTCCCGCTGGACCAACCTCGGGCACTCGATCGCCTCGTCGCCGAGGGGTTGGTCACGCCCGCTCGGGCAGCCAAAAGCGCGCGGGCACCGCTCAGTGTCACCGCCAAGGGCATCGTCAGCGACCTCGTCGCCGAACAGCGGCAGTGATCGCATACTTCGACACCTCCGCGGTGATCCCGTTGGTCATCGGTGAGCCCTCGTCGGCGACCTGCGCCCGGGTTTGGAACGAAGCCGCCCGCAGCATCAGTGTCCGCCTGCTCTACCCCGAGGCCCGCGCCGCGCTCGCCAGAGCTGAGCGAGTGGGACGAATCACCAAGAGCCAGCATGCGGCCGCGGTCGCTGAACTGGAGACGCTCGTCAGGGAGATCGACCACGTCGAAATCACCGCCCAGTTGGCCCGCAACGCGGGCGACCTCGCCCAAGCCCACCAACTGCGCGGCTACGACGCCGTTCACCTTGCCGCCGCCATGGCCGCGCTCGATGCCGAACTCGTCCTGGTCACCGGCGACCACGACCTGGCCGGCGCCGCTCGATCACTCGGCCTGCCAGTCGCGCTCACACGATGACCGCCGTGCGTCCCTGCCCGGAGGTTCACGCCACATGATCACGAGCACTCGTCAGTCCGAAATCACCCGCAGCCGGGCTCGCGATGTGCGCAACGCGATCGCCCAGCTACAGGGTGCTCGCCTTGCCGACATGCTGCAGCCAGACATGCGTGAGCTTCAACTCGCCGCACTCCGTGGCACGCTCCACGATCTCGAAGCCGAGCTGGCCGACTACGACCGCGCCACCCGCACGGAAAGGATATGAGCGTGGCTGACATCCTCATCCCGGACGTCCCTGAGAACGTGATCGCCGCCGTTGACATGAGGGCACACCAGCTCGGCCTCTCCCGAGCCGACTACCTCCGGCGGGTACTGGCTCGCGAGCGGGATGCCCACCCAGTCCAGGTGACCGTGGCAAACCTGGCCAGCTTCGCCGAGACGTTGGCGGACCTTGATGACCCGGACCTCATGAGCCGCGCCTGGCAATGACGGCCCGGAGCCAGTTTCGCCCTGCTCGTTGGAAGAAGGACCTGGGAATGGCCAACACGGGAACAAGCAATCCGCGCCCCGCCGATCAGACGCCCTGATCGCCCGACCGTTCGGCAGTGCCGCGCGCGCTTCGACCCTGGCGGCTCGATCGTCGAACGGCAGCTCGAAGCGCTTGTCGCGTCTCCGCCACCAGGTGCAGGGCGGAACCCCGGGTGCTCTTGACGAGAGCCGACGAAGCCAGCCGGGCACGGCTCCCGATGGCGATCACAGGTTTGAGCAAGGCGCGCGACCGTGACGCCGTTGCTTTCACTCCCACGGTCACGCGACGAGCCGCGCTGCTGACCACGGAGGCAGCGCCACGAGCGATCGCACCCGCAGCGCGCCGAACGGGCTTCACGACAGCTCGGCCAACCGCGGCAATGCCCTGGCCCATCCGCCGAACTACTCCGAGCGAGAAGCGGGCAGCGCGCACGAGGGGGCCGATCAGCCGCATCCACACGGCTCGGGCAGCTCGACCCGCACTCGCGGCCAGCCTCAGGAGCCGGGCGCCGACATTCCGGCCGAGGGCGACGATCACGCCGGCCACCCGGCGGAACGAGTGACCAAAGCGCCGCAACAAAGAGCCAACCGATCGTGACAACATGCGAGCCGTACGTGCCACCGCCGCAAGCACGCGCGAGACCGGTCTCACCATCGATCGGACGACGGCTGCGACACGGTGGCCGAACCGACGAACGAGGCCGAGCAGGAAGCGGCCTCCTTGCCTGACGGGAACGATGACACGGCGCCAAGCTCCGCGAGCGGCCCGGCCGATCGCTCTGGCCATCCCACGCGCCGCCACCGCGAACCGGCGCCACACACCTCGGATGGCGATCGCGCCGGCAAGAGCCCCGCCTCGACCGGCTACCAGGACACGACGCACGACGCCACCGATGCCGCTAGCGACCTGCCGAACCGTGACTACGGCCGCCCGTCCGGCGCCTCGCAGCGCGACGCCGAGACGACGGGCGAGAGCCGCGACAGGGCGTCCGATCGCTCGGCCGAGCTGACCGAGGCGTCGAGCAACGGCCAGCATTGGGCGCATCGCAATGCTCCACATCCTTCTGGCCGCTGACGCGACGCGGCGAGCGAGCGCAACCGCTCCTCGGCCGAGTCGTCGGCTCAACGACCCCACGGTGGCCACAACCCGTCGTCCGGCACCGACGAGTGCCCGGAACGGGACGAGCAGAAGTGAGCCCACCCGGCGGAACGCCGCAGCGACCCGGCGGCCCACGACCGACAGCAACTTCCCGACAGCTTTCACAGCCGCCGGGATCGCCTTCGTGACGAGCGCCTTACCACCTTCCCAGACAGCGACGAACGGCGCGAGAGGAACAGCGATGATCTTCGCAAGCAGCCCGAGCTCGGGATCGGGCTGCACCAAGGCCAGCGTCTCCGGAGCGCCGCTCGTCCTCGGATGGTCGAAGTCCTGAGGCTCAGGCGTCATCGGTGCCGAGCAGTTCACGCGACAGATCGGACGCGTCGGTCAGCGACGAACTGCCGGCCAGTTGCTCGATCTCGTG
Organism: Acidimicrobiaceae bacterium; assembly: GCA_006515795.1. Classification (GTDB taxonomy): domain Bacteria; phylum Actinomycetota; class Acidimicrobiia; order Acidimicrobiales; family Ilumatobacteraceae; genus VFMC01. Next base: position 10,928 of record VFMC01000064.1, read on the forward strand.
GCGCGCCTCGACGAGCGCTCGCCTCCGGTCAGTTTCGCCATCCCCGACGCGCGGGTCTTCGACGGTTGCGGCGAGGTCCTCGAGCGCTTGAGCTCTGGCGGCCACGTAGTCGACCTCCACCTGTGCGCCCGGCGGGCGACCGCCCAGCAGGGAGGCGACTTCGAGAAGCGCCGCGTGGGCGACGTCGTGCACTCGCGCCCGCGGCGCTGTCGCGAGCGGTGCCGCGACGCTCAACAGCCGTTGGTGCGCCACAAGCAACTGCTCGACGCTGCGGTGGTCGGTTCGCAGAAGCGTGCCATCTCCAAGCAGCGATTGGAGACGGCTCGACCGCCGCGCCGATCCAACCCGGCGCCACAGCGAACGCAACGGAAGCACCGCGCCGAGCCCGACCGCAGCAGCACCACAGACAGTCACGACCGTCGGCAACGACGCCACCTGTCCCCCGATGATCGCTCCGGCCCCACCCACGACAAGGACAACGTCAACCGGCCCCGGCCCGCGATCGTCCGGTTCTCCGAAGACGTCGTCGAGCAATTCGTCGACCTCATCGCGACCACGCTCAAGATCCCCGACTCGAACGAGCGGGCCCGGCCGCGCCGGAACGACCACGGCCGCCCGGAGGTCGACATCGGGTTGCTGCTCGTTCACAATTGTGAATCTATTCGGAAAGGCTCAAAGCAGCCGCGGGCGTCGAGCACCTACCGGCGCAGCGCTCGGTGCCGATGTGATCCGGCGAGCGGGTCGGTCAGCGAACTCAGTGGCAGTCCGCCCCTGCACGGCAGTAGACAGATGCGTGCCCGCCTGACGCTGAAGCAGAGGTGAACATGCCAGTCAGTTCGATCACGGTTCGTGCGGAACGCTCCGGCGACTTCGAAGCGATCGACCAGATCGTGTCGGCCGCGTTCCTCGCCGAGTTCGGCACGACCACGGAGGCCGCGCTGGTTCGGAGGTTGCGCGGGCGACACGAACTCATTCCTGAGCTGACGCTCGTGGCCGAGAACGATGGGCTGATCGTCGGACACATCGCGTTCAGCGAAGTCACCCTCGACGGGCGTGCTGCCAGCGGCCTCGGGCTCGCGCCGGTGGCTGTGGCACCGAATGCCCAGAACGCCGGCGTCGGGAGCCTGCTGATCAATGCCGCGCTCGAACTGGCAGCGCACGACGGGTGGAGGTTCGCCGTCCTGCTCGGCCACCCCGCGTACTACCCCCGGTTCGGTTTCATACCCGCTGCCCCCATCGGCCTGACCGGCGACTACGGCGACCACGACGGGTGGATGGTGAAGACCCTCGGCGGCGCGACACTCCCTACGGGGCACGTCAGGTATTGCTCCGCGTTTTTCGACTGACCGCAGTCGCGGCCGGCGTCGCACGGGGCCGACGCAATGCGCTCGATCCGAACCGATCAACCAGAGGTAGCCGGAACGCTCGTACCGAGATTCCAGACCGGAGCGGCGTACTGTCAGCACGGAAATGTCGTCGCACCGAATCCCCCTCCTCGCCTCGGCGATGGCGCTCGGCGCTGGCGCGGTGTGGAGCTTCGGCGCGATCACGGCCAGGCTGGCCGACGGCGCCGACGCGTTCCAGTACCTGATCTGGCGTTCGGTCGGCGTGATCGTGGTGATCGAGGTGCTCGGTCGGCTGCGCGGCAAGCCACCGCAGGTGGTGCGGGCCTTCACGTCCGGTCGGCTGATGATGGCCGCCAACGTGATGCTGCTGATGGCCTCGATCGGCTTCGTCTATGCGGTGAAGACGACCAGCGCGGCGAACGCCGCGTTCTTCGGGTCGACCACACCGGTCTTCGGTGTTCTGTTCGCCAGGGTCTTCCTGTCGGAGCGACTCACGCGGATCACCATCGCAAGCGTCGTCGTTGCCTTCGGCGGGCTCGTCATCATGGTTGCGGGAGACGTCGGCGCCGGCAGCATGATCGGCAACCTCTGCGCGCTCTCGGCGGCGATCGGGTTCGCGGGTTACACCGTCTGCGTTCGCTCCGATCCCAGCGAGGACTGGTCGCCGGTCCTACCCGGCTATGCCGTCTTGATGATCGCGATCTGCGCGACCACCACCCTCGCCCAAGGCAACCCGCTCGTTCCGCCCGCCGTCGATCTCGCCTACGCACTCGTCGCCGGCGGGCTCTTCATCGCGCTTGGAACGATCATGTTCAACACGGCCTCGCGGAGCGTTCCCGCGGGAGCGATGACCGTTTTCGCGCAGACCCAGATGGTGCTGGTGCCGGTGTGGTCGTTCCTGCTCCTGTCGGAACGACCGAAGGCCACGACCTTGGTCGGCGGGTCGATCATCCTGGTGGCGATAATGGGAAAGGCGATCATCGACGCCCGCGGTCCGTCGACGCAGCGCGCCGAGGCGCTCGAGCACATCCTCTGAGCAGGCCGCCGAGCCCGCGGATCGGCCCACGCGGCCACACCACTAGATTCGGCCGACATCGCTGCCAATCCCTCGACCACCCCCGTCGAACCAACGGCCACCCTGGCCCGCGTCGGCGCGATCGTCGCCGCGAGGCTCCACCAACGTCGCGTCGGTGTTGTCGTGGTCGTCGTCGCCGCGCCGGCCGTCGACGAGGTCGTCGCCAGGATCCGCCGGGAACTGGAAGCCGGCGACGAGATCGGAGGCGAATCGGGTGTCGGCTCCAAATCCCGAACGGTAGACGTAGCCCGCGCCTCGCGGACCGATCGAGCACGTCCCGGATCGTTGCGCAATCGACGCCCGGCGGGATGGTTCGCGGCCGACCGCCCCACGCTCATCGTGTCGGACCTGCAATGGGCCGACGACGAGTCGCTCGACGACCTCGCCGCCGCGGCCGACGTGATGCCCGAAGGCAAGTGGCTCGTGGTGGTCCACTCCACACCCGTTCGAAGCCGCTCTCTGGCGGTGGTGCACCAGGTGGCCAAGCGGCGGGGAGCGGTGATCGACATCGGACCGAGCGATGCCGGCGAGATCGCCGCGCTGCTCGGGATCGAGCTCGACCGCGCCAGTGAGGTGTTCTCGGTCACCGAGGGCCTACCCGACCTGGTGGTGGCACTACTCGACGACGGCACGATCGGCGTCGCGATCACCGAGCGACTGTCGGTGCTCGACGACGCGACGAGGTGGACGGCCGAGCTGATCGCGTTCGGGGCGACGCGACAACGCCTGCCGGCTCTGTCGGGACTCGAGCCCGACGAGCTCGACCGCACGATGACCGAGCTGGCGATCGAGGGCATCGTGCACGGCGGGCGGATGATCCCGGCAGTTGCCGAAGCGGTGCGTCGATCTGCGACCGCGGCTCGACGGTCACGCGTCATCCGCGCCATCGTCGAGCTCGACGAGCCAGGGTCGCACGACGATCTGGCATCCATCCTGCTCGACCTCGACGATCGATCCGACGCCGCCGGCGAGTTGTACGGCGAGGTCGCCGAGAGCTCGGCCGATGCCGACCCCGCCGCCGCCGACCAGTTCTTGGCCGCGGCGCGCAGGTGCGGGATCGACACTGCCGCCCTCGCCCTCACCGAGGCACGCATCGGCCTGTCGACGGGCGACGTCACGAGATCGCTGCGGGCGTTGCACGCCGGCGAACCGGGGGCGGCCGCCGAGCTGGTGCTCGCCAGCGCACTCGTGTCGATCGGCGACTTCGAGTCGGCCGCGATCGCGCTGGCCAGATCGCCCCTCGCCGAGCTCGGTGGCTGGGCGGCTGCGGGCCTGGGCCGGATGCCGGGTAGAGAGTCGTCGCCAACGGCTGCCGGCTCGGTCGGAGCGGCCACCGAGGCTTGGCTGGCGGACGACGCCGACCGGGCCTTCGATCAGCTGAAGCGCGCCTCGATCCGATTCGCGGCCGAGGTGGAACCCGACAGCTGGCCGGCGACGCCGCACCTGATCCAGGCCGTGATCGCGGCGAAGTTCGGCGACCTCGCCGCGGCCGAGCGCGCCGTCGAGGCCGCCGTCGACGAGCAAACCACCGGTCGGTTGCATCACCGCTCACACCTGCTGATGCTGGCCTGGCTGGCGGCGCGGCGCGGGCGGCTCGACGATGCGACCGCCACCCTGCAGCTCGTCACCGCCAACCAGCTCACGCCGCAGCAGCGACTGTGGCGCGCCGCGGTCGAGTGTGCGATCGCCGTGCGCGACCCCGAGGCGGCGTCGGTCGGCAGCGCTGTCGATTCGGCCATCGACGCCATCGACGGCGTTGGCACGCATCTCTACGACATCGAGATCGTCGGCGACGCGGCGGCGGCCGCGACCCGCGCC
>VFMC01000460.1 GCA_006515795.1 Acidimicrobiaceae bacterium
TCTGTACGTCGACCGCGAGTGCTGCAACGGACGCGGCACGGCCGCCGAGCGCTGCGGCAACGACTGCGACGACCGTCGGCCCGACGTGCATCCGACCGAGTCGGAGGTGTGCGACCTCGCCGACAACGACTGCGACGGCACGATCGACGAGTCCGTGCGGCTCACCTGCTACGACGACGCCGATCACGACCGCTACGCTCCTGCGGGCGCCGCGAGCCGCATGTCCTGCGACTGCGCGACGGGCACGACGCGAATGCCCCCGAGCGGCACGGACGTCGACTGCGACGACACCGACGAGACCGTCAACCCGATGGCCACCGACGACTGCAACGGCGTCGACGACGACTGCGACGGCTCGACCGACGAGGGCCGCCTCGTGAGCTGCTACGTCGACGCCGACGCGGACTCGTTCGCGCCTGCGGGCGCCGTCGAGATGCGGCTCTGCTCGTGCCCGGCGATGACGACGGTCACCGCTCCGACGACCGGGTTCACCGACTGCAACGACGCGGCGTCGATGATCAACCCATCGCGGCCGGAGCCGTGCACGCCGAACGGCGCCGACGACGACTGCGACGGAAGCATCGACGAGGCGGGCAACGACTGGTATCGCGACTGCGATCGCGACGGATACGGCACTGGCACGCCGACCCGCGAGTGCAGCGACCCGGGGACGCCCATCGGGTGTCCCGGCGGCGGTGGTGGCTTCGTGCTCATCCCCGGCGATTGCAACGACGCCTCCGTCGCCGAGCGCCCCGGCGCGGACGACGTCTGCAACGGCCGCGACGACGACTGTGACCTCGCGACCGCCGATGGCGCCGACGACGCACGCGTCGACGTCACGTGCGACGGCGCCGACGCGGACTCCTGCCGCAACGGCGTACAGGTCTGCATGGCCGGCGCGATCTCGTGCAGCGAGCCCGGCGCCGGCCGGGTCGAGATCTGCAACGGCACCGACGACGACTGCGACACGGCGTTCGACGAAGGTGGCGACGCCGAGTGCACGGCGCGGATGCTGCCGTTCACGACGGCCGCGACGTGCACGGCCGGCGCATGCCGGCCCGAGACTTGCGCGGGCTCGTACAACGACTGCACGGCTGCGCTCGGGTGCGAGACGATGTGCCAATGGGACGGCTGCAGCGGGAGCGGCTGCGCGGACCCGATTGCGGTTGCCGCGTACACGAACCTCAGCGGCCCGCCCACGGCCGTGTGCACGTGTGCGCTCCGGCGAGGCGGGACGGTTGCATGCTGGGGTGAGGACGCAGCCGGCAGCCACCCGACGCCGGTCGTCGTGCCGGGCATCGCGGACGCGGTCGAGGTCGACGGCAACTGCATCCGCACGGCCGGTGGGAGCGTTGTACGCATGACCTCGGAGCTCGGCGGCGCGTGGACGTTCGTCGCCGGCTTGGGCTCCGCGACACAGGTCGCGTGCGACTACATCGGTGGCTGCGCGGTCCGCGCCGACCGGACGGTGTTCTGCTGGGGCGGAAGTACCCTCGGCCTCCTCGGCAACGGATCGACGGCCTTCACCTCCTCCGGCGTCGTGGTCGGGCTGACCGACGCGGTGGAGGTCCGGACTGGCTTCCAGCGCCGGTGCGCTCGGCGCGCAACCGGGGAAGTCGTCTGCTGGGGTGCCGACATCTTCGGTCAGCTCGGCGATGCGGC
>VFMC01000065.1 GCA_006515795.1 Acidimicrobiaceae bacterium
CGGAGCCACGTGCGGGTTCGCGCTCCGCAACCTCGTCGATCTCCCAACGTTCTTCGTCGAGCTCGGCCGGGTGGTGAGGCCTGGCGGCCGCATCGCCCTGCTCGACGTCGGCATACCCCACAACCGTCTCGTGCGCTGGGGCAACGGCATCTACTTCGGCACGATCGTCCCCAAGATCGGCGCGCTGCTCAGCGACGGGCCCGCCTACCGGTACCTGCCAAGGAGCGTCGCCTACCTGCCCAGCCGCGAGCAGATGCTCGCCGACCTCCGCACCGCCGGGTTCGGCGATGCCGAGCACCACCAGCTCACTGGGGGACTCACCCAGCTGATGGTGGGCACACGAGGTTGACCATGCGCGCCACCACCGTCGCGCTCGCCCACCCGGTCGACCTAAACGACCTCGCTGCCGGCGATGGGTTCCTGTTCGTCCGCGATGGTGTCGGCATCGCCGGCCGCGGCGTTGCAGCTCGGGTGGCCGATCACCAGGTCGCCGCAGCGCTGGCCGCGATCGACCACGAGAACGACATGGGCGGGTCAGCCGGCGATTCCGCGAGCGGTCGGTCACCGATCGCGATCGGATGCATCCCGTTCGAGCCCGGTCTTCCCGGAACACTGGTCATCCCGTCGCTCCTCGTCGGCAAAGCGGCCGACGGCACCGCCTGGGTCACTCGGATCGAGGGAGGCGACGAGGCCCCACCCGAGCTGATCGCGGCACTCCGGCCTCCGCCACGGGCACAGCGATTCACCGTCGAACCGGTCACGCCGATCGACCGCTACCTGGCCGCCGTCACTGCTGCCCGCGATGCTGTGCGCGCCGGCGAGCTCGCCAAGGCCGTCATCGCCAGAGAGATCGCGATCCACAGCGACGAGCCGATCGACGTTCACGCCGTGCTGCTGCGCCTGCGCGCGTCGTTCGGATCGAGCCACCGCTACTCGGTCGACGGCTTCATCGGCGCCTCACCCGAACTGCTCGTCTCGGTTGAAGGCACAACGGTGCGTTCTCACCCATTGGCCGGCACCGCCCCGAGAACCGGCGACCCGGCCACCGATCAGCGTGCGGCCACCGAGCTGCTGGCGAGCGCGAAGAACCAGATCGAACACCGCATCGTGATCGACATGATCCACGACACCCTGCTGCCGTGGTGCAGCTACCTCGACTGGGAACCGGAGCCGTCGATCGTCGCCGTCGCCAACGTGCAGCACCTGGCCACGGCGATGGAAGGTCGGCTCAGCGAACCGCGCCCACACGTGGTCGAACTGGTGCGGGCGCTGTCGCCGACACCGGCACTAGGTGGCTTCCCCCGCACCGAGGCACTCGCACTCATCGCCCGACGAGAGGGGTTCGCGCGCGGGCGATATGGCGGGGCTGTCGGCTGGACCGACGCCAACGGTGACGGCACCTGGGCCGTGGCCATCCGCTGCGCCGAGTTCAGCGCCGATCGATGCTCGGCCCGGCTCGTAGCCGGTGGCGGCATCGTGGCCGACAGCGAGCCACTGTCCGAGCTGGCCGAGACGCAGGCCAAGCTGCAGGCGATGCTCTCGGCGATCGTACGCCCCTGACGCGGCCTGCGGCGTCCAGCCGCAGCCGATCTACGCGCGTCGACCTGGGGAGATGCTGCCAACGGCCAGCTCGTTCAGCCGGCGGTGGACGGCGACGTTGCCGTCGCGCGAGCTGGGGACGCGAACCAGCCACGGCCCCGGCCGACGAAGCCACGACTCGAGCTCGATCGATGAGGAGGTCGACGCCGCCGGCAGCCCATGGGCCGCTGCGAGCGCGCAGATGTCGGTACCGTGCGGGGTGCCGAACAGCTGCTCGAACCGGTCCGACGCCAACGACTCGGCCTGCGCCAAGAACGAGAAGATGCCGCCACCATCGTTGTCGACGACGATGATGCGAACGTCGACGGCCCGCCGGCCGAGCGCAGCCAGCGACGATTGGTCGTGCAGCAGGGCCACGTCGCCGAGCAGCACCACAACGGGTCGCGCCACGGCCGTCGCCACCCCGATCGCCGTCGCGATCGTGCCGTCGATGCCGTTCGCACCTCGGTTCGACAGCACCCGGGCCCTCTGGTCGGGCGCGCCGAACCACTCCACATCCCGGATCGGCATCGACGACGCCACCACCGCCACGCCATCGAACAGCGACACGGCGCGGGCGACACCGGGCTCGGTGAGCGGCGGCGAGGACCCACCCGCAACGGACCATGCCTCGATCACCTGCTGCTGCGCATTCAGCCACTGCGACGACCAGTCGGAGCCACGCCCACGACTCAGCTCGTCGGCCAATCTGCGGCAGAACGCTCCAACCGGGGCACCAATGGTGTGGGTGATGGCGTGGGCCGGGTCGATCACGCCGGTTGCCGCCGAGACACGCACCTGAGTGCCACCTGCATCGCCCAGCCATAGGGCCAGAACCTTCGAGGCCGGCGGCTCACCCAGATGGATCACGACCTCCGGAAGGTGTGCTGCCGCAAACCCCTCGTGGCGCAGCATCGCATCGAAGCACGACACCGTGCCACCGAGCCCGCGACAGTTCGACCGCGGGTCGGCGAGCACGGGCCAGCCGGTTGCTGCGGCAAGGGCGGCGACGGCGGCGGGATCGTCGACGCCGCGCCCGGCCACGATGATGCCGCGCTCACGGTCGAGCTCCATCGCCAGGGTGCCGAGACGCACCATGGTCACATCAGCGATCACCGGGCCGAGGTACGGCGGGGGAAGTTCCCCCGGTCGAGCCACGAGCGGCTCGCGGAACGGCAGGTTGAGATGCACAGGGCCGGCACCCATGCCCGCCGCAGCCTCGAACGCACGACGGGCCACCGCCCGCCACGTGTGCGCCGCTTCGAACGCAGCGACCCCAGGATCGTGGAACCAACGCACGGCCGACCCGAACAGCTTCGTCTGATCGATCGTCTGCGGGGCGCCCACATCGCGGAGCTCGGGTGGCCGGTCTGCAGTGACCAGCAGCATCGGCACATCGGACAGATCCGCCTCGACCACGGCCGCGTGGAAGTGCGTCGCCGCGGTGCCGCTCGTGCACAGCGCGACCGCCGGCACCCCCGACGCCAACCCGACACCGAGCGCGGCGAACGCCGCCGAGCGCTCGTCGTGGAACACCTCGATGCGCAACTCAGGCCGATCGGCGATCGCCAGCGCCATCGGCGTGCTCCGCGAACCTGGCGCGATCATCGCCGTGACCACTCCGTCGCGGATCCACTGGTCGATCAAGGTGGCGCACATCGTGGCCTGTGCCCTAGCTGTAGAGGTGAGGTCTGCGGTGGCCACATCGAGAACGATAGGGCCGTATGGTTGTCACCGATGCGAACCGTCGTCGAGGTGCAGATCTGGTCGGACGAGTTCTTCGTGAGGGTGCTGCGACGGCTTGCGGAGCGTGCCGATGCCTGAGTGGCGCGAACTGCCAGGCCCGCTCGCGGCGCGCCTTGGCGGAACCGGTCCGCGGCTCGTGTTCGTGCACGGGTTCACCCAGACCGGCGAGTCGTGGGCCGCAATCGCCGAGCACTACCGCCGGCGAGAGTTCGAGGTGGCGATCGTGGATCTTCCCGGTCACGCCGATTCCTCCGGCATCCGGGCCGACCTTCGCCGTACTGCCGACCTGCTTGCTTCCACCACCGGGACGGCCACCTACATCGGCTACAGCCTCGGCGGACGCGTGTGCCTGCACCTCGCGATGATGTACCCCCACATCGTGGAACGACTTGTGCTGATCGGCGCCAACCCCGGCATCATCGATGACGACGAACGGGCTGCCCGACGCGACGCGGACGACGCTCTGGCCCAGCACATCATCGACGTCGGCGTCGAGGCGTTCATCGACGAGTGGGTCGCCCAGCCGTTGTTCCACGGCCTCGTGCTCTCCGACGAGGATCGCGCCGACCGCCTTCGCAACTCGCCCGAAGGACTGGCGTCGAGCCTACGGATGGCTGGCACCGGTGCCCAGGTCCCGCTCTGGGAGCGCCTCCGGGAGTTCAACATGCCGGTCCTGGCCCTGGCGGGCGAGCTCGATCACAAGTTCGTGGCCATCGCCGAACGAATCGCCGCTTCCGTTCCCCGCGGCTCGTTCGCCACGATCGAAGGGGCTGGTCACGCGGCGATGTTGCAACAGCCACTCGACGTGGTGACCCGCATCGAGCACTGGTTGGACGAGACGCGACGCCTGGTCGGTTGACGTTGCCCGGGCTGGCCGCGGCCGCACCCGCGGCGATTCATCCCGACAGTGCCACGCCGATGGCCATCAACGCGCCGTAGGCGAGTTGCACTCGGCCGGTCGCGCCGAGCACCGGGATCAGATCCCGACCGGCTGCTCCGCCGAGCACCGATCGGATCGGTTGCACGGCGAACCCAGCCGCGGCGAACGTGATCAGCACCGCCGGCCGAGCCTCTGGCGCGCCGGAGGGCAGCGCAACGATCGGCACGATGCCGAAGGCGACGGCGATCAGACCCGAGTACAGCCACCGGGTGCGGTGGTCGCCGAGTCGAACCGCGAGCGTGCGCTTTCCGACGGCTGCGTCGGTGGGAACGTCGCGCAGGTTGTTGACGACGAGCAGCGCACAGGCCAGTGCACCGGCTGCCGAGCCGAGCAGCCACGTCAGCGCCGGGATCCGCTCGATCACGACGAAGGTGGTGCCCACCGTGGCGACGAGGCCGAAGAACACGAAAACGAACACCTCCCCGAGCCCGAGGTACCCGTAGGGATGGGCTCCACCGGTGTAGAACCATCCGGCGAGCACGCTGGCTACTCCCACCACCACGAGCCACCAGGAGGTGGTCGCCGCCAGCACCGCTCCGGCGAGCGCGGCCGTGCCGAACGCGGCGAGCGCGGCCCGTTTCACTTGAGACGCTGTGGCCTCACCGCTGGCAACGAGCCGCAACGGGCCGACGCGTACGTCGTCGGTGCCACGGATGCCGTCGCTGTAGTCGTTGGCGAAGTTGACGCCGACCTGCAACGCGACGCTGACGACCATCGCAACGGGAACCGTCCACCAGCGGGCGCAACCCTCGCCAACGGCGACGGCTGCGCCTAGTCCTATGGGCACCACCGCCGCGGGAAGGGTGCGTGGGCGTGCGCCGACGAACCAGACCCTCACCGCTGGTTCTCCCCTAGCTTGTTCCGGGCTGATGTCCGCACGACCGCCAGTTTGGCGCATACCGGTCACCGAACGGTGGCCCTTCGCCGGCGGCGTTCGGTGGCGGCGTGGTGGCGGCGTCATGGCGGCGTCATGACATCACCATCGGGCCCGAGCGGCTAGGGTGCCCAGCCAATGAAACGGCAACTTGGTGGCGAGGTCGCGCTGATCGCCGGCGCCGCCGCCGAATCCGGCCCCTCGCGTGTCTCCGTGAGACTGGCGGCAGCCGCGGAGCCATCAGCGAACTGATGCGGTCTTCCGACAACCAACCACTGCCTCCCGCCTACTGGCGCTTGTGGACGGCGAGCGGCATCTCCAACCTCGGCGACGGGGTGTTCCTGGTGGCGTTGCCGCTGTTGGCGGCCCGGCTCACCCGCAGCGAGATCTCGATCTCGCTCGTAGCCGCGGCGGCGATGCTTCCCTGGTTGGTGCTCTCGTTGCCGATCGGTGCCTTGATCGACCGGTCTGATCGGCGCCAGATCATGATCATGGCCGACACCGCCCGCGCCGTCGTCGTCGCCGGACTCGCCGTGGCCGTGGCCCTCGACGTGGCGGACATCTGGCTGATCTGGATCGTCGCACTCGCACTCGGCACGGCCGAGGTCTTCTTCGACAACGCCTCACAGGCGATCGTTCCGGCGATCGTGCCGATGCCGCTGTTGGAGAAGGCGAACGGCCGCCGGTACGCGGTGGAGCTCGCCGCGAACACCTTCATCGGCACGCCGCTCGGCAGCCTGCTGTTCGCGGTGTCGCTGGCGTTGCCGTTCGGGGTCGACGCGGCGACCTTCGCCATCGCCGTGGCACTCGTGCTCTCGATCCGCGGCAACTTCAACCCGAACACCCAACCCCGTCACGAAACAGCCTCGATCTATGCCGAGATGCGTACGGGCATCAGATGGCTCTGGCGCGACCCGCTGCTGCGCACCGTGGCCATCTCCCTGGGTCTCAGCAACCTCGCGTTCCAGATGCCTCAGGCCGTCTTCGTGCTGTTCGCCCAGGACGAGCTCGCGGTCTCGGAGCGAGGGTTTGGATTCCTTCTCGCAGTGATGGGTGCCGGCGCCGTGCTCGGCGGGCTGGTCGGCGACCGGATCGTGGCCCGACTGGGTCAGGCGGCCTCGATCTACACCGCGCTCGTCATCTGGATCGCGACCTTGCTCGCAGTGGGGACCTTTCCTGTCGCCTGGTTCGTGGCGCTGGCGGTGGCGATCGAGTCAATGGCGGCGACCGTGTGGAACGTGGTGATGGTGTCACTCCGACAGCAGGTCATCCCGGCACCGCTGTTCGGTCGGGTCAACAGCGTGTATCGCTGGGTCGGTTGGGGCACGTTGCCGATCGGCTCGGTGCTCGGCGGCCTCATCGCCCACGCCTACGGGTTACGGGCTACGTACTTCGTCGGTGCGGCGGTGATGGTCGTCGCCCTGCTGGTGGCGATGCGCCACGTGAGCACGGCGTCGATCGTGCGGGCACTGGCCGGGAACTGGGCCGCCCGATCGCAAGACGACACACCCGTTGCCCGCTTCGGTGATGACCTGTTCGAGTTCTGATCGTGCCGGCTGCCACCGCGACGATGCTGTGGTCTCGCGCCAGGCTCAGCCCATGGTGCGCACACCGGCGCCGCCGTCGATCACATACGTCTCGCCGGTGATCCAGCTGGCAGCAGGCGATGCGAGGAACGTCACCAGGTTGGCGATGTCTTGCGGCTCACCTAGGCGTCTGGTGGGCATCTGCGCGGCGAGCCGCTCGCCGAAGTTGTCGACGAGAAACGAGGCGAAGTCGGTCTGCACCAGGCCGGGAGCCACCCCGACGACCCGCGTCGGCCCCAGCTCGGATCCGAGCTGCCGGGTGAGATGGATGAGCGCGGCCTTGGTGAGGTTGTAGACGCCGAGCCCTCCCTCGGCGCGCAGTCCGCCGACGGATGCGATGTTCACGATGACCCCTGGCTTGTCCTTCATCGCCGCCTCCCACGCGGCCTGGCACCAGAACAGCGGGCCGCGCAGGTTCACCTGGAAGGTCTTGTCGAAGCGGGCCTCGTCGACGCCGAGCGTGGCGCCGTAGTAAGGGTTGGTAG
>VFMC01000461.1 GCA_006515795.1 Acidimicrobiaceae bacterium
GCGCACATCGACCACGGCAAGTCCACGCTGTCCGATCGCATCCTCGAGATCACCGGTGCCGTCGACGCCCGCGACATGCGCAGTCAGTACCTCGACACGATGGATCTGGAACGCGAGCGGGGCATCACCATCAAGGCCCAGAACGTGCGGGTCGAATGGCGGGGCTACACGCTGCACCTCATCGACACCCCCGGCCACGTCGACTTCGGCTACGAGGTGAGTCGTTCGCTCGCTGCGTGCGAGGGGGTCGTGCTGGTCGTCGACGCCGCGCAGGGCATCGAGGCCCAGACCTTGGCCAACTGCTACCTCGCGCTCGAGAACGACCTCGAGATCGTGGCCGTGCTCAACAAGATCGACCTTCCGGCAGCCGACCCCGAGCGCTACGCCGCCGAGATCGAGAAGGTGCTCGGCATCCCTGCCGGCCAGATCCTGCGCATATCGGCGAAGACCGGCGAGGGCGTCGATCTCCTGCTCGACGCCGTGTGCGAGCGCATTCCCGCGCCCGTCGGCGACGCCGATGCGCCGCTCCAGGCGTTGATCTTCGACAGCCAGTTCGACCAGTACCGCGGCGTCGTCAGCTCGGTGCGGGTGATGAACGGCCGGATGACGAGTGGCAGCAAGCTCAAGTTCCTGCAGGCCAACACGTTGCAGGAGGCCATCGAGATCGGGGCCCGTCGCCCGGTTCCCACGCCGCTTGCCGAGCTCGGCCCCGGCGAGGTGGGCTACCTCATCGCGGGTGTGAAGGATGTCGCCCAGGCGCGCTCGGGCGAGACGGTCACCACTGCCAGCCACGGCGCCACCGAGGCACTCCCTGGCTATCGCGATCCGAAGCCGATGGTGTTCTGTGGTCTCTATCCGATCGACGGCGACGAGTTCGAGAACATGCGTGAGAGCCTTCAGAAGCTGAAGCTGAACGACGCCTCTGTCACCTACGAGCCCGAGTCGTCCGGCGCACTGGGGTTCGGGTTCCGCTGCGGCTTCCTCGGCCTGTTGCACATGGAGATCGTCAAGGAGCGCCTCGAGCGCGAGTTCAACCTCGCCCTCATCGCCACAGCGCCCAGCGTCGAGTACCGGGTGCACAAGACCAACGGCGACGTCGAGCTCGTCGACAATCCTGCCGATCTTCCGATGCCACAGTCGATCGACTTCATCGAGGAGCCCTACTTCCGGGTCAGCATCATCACTCCGAAGGAGTACACCGGCACGCTGATGGACCTGTGTCAGACCCGCCGGGGCGACATGACCAAGCTCGAGTACCTGTCACCCGAACGGGTCGAGCTGCACTACCAGATCCCGCTCGCCGAGGTGGTGGTCGACTTCTTCGACCAGATGAAGAGCCGCACGCAGGGCTATGCCAGTCTCGACTACGAGCTGAGCGGGTACCACCGCAGCAACCTGGTGAAGGTCGACCTGCTGCTCAACGCCATCCCGGCCGACGCGTTCAGCACCATCGTGCACCGCGACAAAGCGTTCCAGTACGGCAACCGCATGTGCGAGAAGCTGAAAGAGCTCATCCCGCGGCAGATGTTCGACGTTCCGATCCAGGCCGCGATCGGTGGCAAGGTGATCGCCCGCGAGACCGTGAAGGCCAAGCGCAAGGACGTGCTCGCCAAGTGCTACGGCGGCGACATCACCCGCAAGCGCAAGCTGCTCG
>VFMC01000066.1 GCA_006515795.1 Acidimicrobiaceae bacterium
CGAGCCGGTCGAGACGGTCGTACGGGTACGGAGGCGGGACAAAACCTTCAGGCTGCAACATGGCGCCCCATCATGACGCACTCAGGGCACGTCGACCACGAAGTCGGACAGGCGACCGGCCGATGCCGCCGCCAGCCTCGCCCGCACCCGCACTCCCCCGTCTTCGTGCGCGGTCGAAACGACCTCGCCCTCGCGGTGCACGGCAGCGAGCAGGTCGCCACGCTCGTACGGGATCAACAGCTCGTAGGGCACGTTGATGGATCGCAGCCGGTCGGCGAGCGCAGCCAGGAACTCGTCGATGCCTTCGCCCGAAACCGCACTGAGGGCGACCGAGCCCTCGTCGTCGGCCACCAGTTCGCGGGCTGCTTCGGGCGCCGCATCGGTCTTGTTGAACACGAGCAGCTCGGGCACGCGGTCGGCGTCGATCTCCGCCAGGACCTCACGGACTGCTGCGATCTGCCCCGTCGGATCGGCGGCCGACGAATCGACGACGTGCACCAGGAAGTCGGCCTGGCCGGCCACCTCGAGCGTTCCCTTGAACGCCTCGATGAGCCCGTGGGGAAGCCGCCTGACGAAACCGACGGTGTCGGTGAGCAGCACCGGTTCGCCGCCAGGCAACGCCAGGCGACGGGTAGTGGGATCGAGAGTGGCGAACAGGCGATCTTCCACGAGCACACCCGCCTGGGTGAGCCGGTTCAACAGCGTGCTCTTGCCGGCGTTGGTGTAGCCGACGATCGCGACCGAGACGAGGCCACTGCGCTCGCGGCTCTTTCGCTGCAACTGGCGCGTCTCGCGCAGCTCGTCGAGCTCGTGGTCGAGCTTGGTGATCCGCCGCATCAACGTTCGGCGGTCGGTTTCGAGCTTGGTCTCGCCCTTGCCGCGCGTGCGGGTGCCGATGCCGCCGCTCTGCTGCGAGAGGTTGCCCTTGGTGCCGCGACGGAGGCGGGGCAGTCGGTAGCGCAGCAGCGCCAGCTCGACTTGCGCCTTGCCTTCGAGGGTGTGCGCGTTCTGGCCGAAGATGTCGAGGATGACGGCCGTGCGGTCGATCGCCGTGCGGCCGAGCAGCTTCTCCAGGTTGAACTGCTGGGCCGGGCTGAGATCGTTGTCGAAGACCACCGTGTCGGCATCGACGGCGAGGCACATCTGCTTGAGCTCGTCGACCTTGCCCTTCCCGATGAACCAGGTGTGGTCGGGCGAGTCACGACGCTGCACCAAGCGACCAGCCTCGTCGGCGCCGGCAGTGTCGATGAGCAGGGCCAACTCGTCGAGGCCGGCCTCGGTGTCGGCGTCGGTGTGGCCGGGCAGGGTGACGCCGACGAGCACGATCCGTTCCCGCTTGCTGCGCTCGATGAGCGTGGCGCCGAGCGCCTGGTTGTAGGGATTAGTCATGCCGGCTACAGCTGTCTCTCTGGGGTCTGCTGGAAACGGGCATCGGGCACCTCGACCAGCACGTGGGCGACGAACACGGTGGGACCGATCAGGGTGACATGGCCGGGAACCGGGTCGTCGAGACGAACCTTTGCACCTCCACCATCCATGTGCACCATGATTTCCCGGGTCGATGCCGGCACGAGACCCCACGACACCGCCGCCCAGGCGCTGGCACAGGCGCCGGTGCCGCAGGCTTCGGTGACGCCCGCGCCGCGCTCGTGCACCCGCATGCGGATCGACGTGCCGTCGTGGCCCGGCTCGACGAGCTCGAGGTTGGTGCAGGGCACCTGCGACCCGAGGGCGACCAGATCGACGGCGGACACGTCGTCGACGCCGACGACGGTGTGTGGGTTGCCGACGCTCAGGTGGGCCACCGGTCGGTCGGGATTGCAGCCGATCTCGTGCCACCCCGCAGGAGCCGCGATCGCCATGACCGGGCCCATGTCGACGCTGATGTCGAGGGTGTCGGCCGCCTCGGCGGCGGCGAGGCGGACGAGACGCGGGCCGGCGTCGGTGGCGATGAGCTGGTCGTCGAGGTTGCCGCGCCGCTCCGCCAACGCCTGGGCGAAGCAGCGGATGCCGTTGCCGCTCATCTCGGCTCGGCTTCCGTCGGCGTTGTAGAGCACCATGCGCGCCGCATGACCGGGCTCGCCATCGCCGACCAGCAGCCCGTCGGCGCCGATGCCGCGGCGCCGATCGCACAGGTACCGGGCCAGCGCCGGCAGGTCGTCGACTGCCGGGTGGAACACCACGACGAAGTCGTTGCCGAGACCGTGATGCTTGGTGAGTTCGAGCTTCATGAGTCGGACGCCCTCGAGACGACAGCCAACCCGGAGATGACGGGGACCGCTTCGGCGACCGGATCGGTGTGGATGTCGATCCACTGTATTCGCGGGTCACGCCGGTACCACCGGTCCTGGCGGACCGCGTACTGCCGGGTGCGCACGATGATCTGCTCGACGGCCTCGTCGAAGGAGACCACACCGTCGAGGTGGGCGATCAACTCCTTGTAGCCCAGAGCCTGGCGGGCGGTGCGCGACATCTCCGGCCAGCGTTCCAGCACGGCGACGACCTCGGCGCACAGCCCGGCGGCGATCATCGCCTGCACCCGCTTCTCGATCCGCTCTGCCAGAGCAGCGCGGGTCCACCGCAGCCCGACCTGCACGAACCGCGTCGGCGCATAGCTGTCGAGACCCGGACCGAACGAGCTGAACCGGCGCCCACTCCCCTCGCACACCTCGAGGGCGCGCACGATCCGCCGCAAGTTGCCGGGCTCGACCTTGCCGGCCGCATCGGGATCGACGGCCACGAGCTCGGAGTACAGGTGCTCGACCGGGAGCGCCGCGGCGCGAGCCTCCAGCCGTGCCCGGACCTCGGGCCAGGTGCCGGGCAGCTCCATCGGATCGGTGAGCGCCCGCAGGTACAGGCCGGTCCCCGCCACGAGGACCGGACGGCACCCGCGACGTTCGATGTCGGCCAACGCCACGGTGGCGGCCTGCACATGCTCCGCAACGGCGAAGTCGTGATCAGGATCGACGAGGTCGATGCAGTGGTGGGCGACAGCCGCCTGGTCGCGCCGCGTCGGCTTGGCGGTGCCGATGTCCATGCCGCGGTACACCTGCATCGCGTCGACCGCCACGATCTCGACACCGGTGAGTGCACTGGCAAGCGCCATCGCCACGTCGCTTTTCCCGCTGGCCGTTGGGCCGAGGATGACGAGCGGAGTGCTCAATCGGCCATCACGGGGATGCGGCGCTTGTGCGCCGGCTCGCTGAGCAGTTCTGTGAACACGCCGACGAGGTGGTGCGGCGCCGCACCGGTGATCTCGACGGTTGCATACGACCCGGTACGGATCGGCCGCGGCGGCGTGAAGTGCACCAGCTTGTTCTGCCGGGTGCGCGCCGAGAGCTGGCTCGGATCCTTGCGGCTGGCGCCTTCGACCAACACCTCTTCGACCCGCCCGATCCGCGCTCGGTGCTTGGCGATGGCGCTGCGTTCGACAACGATGCGAAGGCGCTCGAATCGCTCGGCGACGACAGCCGGCGCGACGAACTGCCCGGTCATGGTTGCCGCCTCGGTGCCTTCGCGGGGCGAGAACACGAACGTGTAGGCGTAGTCGTACTCGGCCGCCGCGGCCACCTCCAGCGTGCGCTGGAAGTGGTCGTCGGTCTCACCGGGGAAGCCGACGATGATGTCGGTGCTCACCGCCAGGTCGGCGATGCTCGCCCGCGCCGCCCCGAGCCGTTCGAGGTAGCGCGCCGCGGTGTAGCCACGGTGCATCAGCGAGAGCACCTGATCGGAACCGCTCTGCAGCGGGTAGTGCAAGTGTTCGCACACGGCCGGCGTGGAGGCCATCGCCGCGAAGGTCTCGGCGCGCATGTCCTTCGGGTGGGGGCTGGTGAAGCGGACTCGACGGATGCCTTCGACCGCGCCGACCGCCTGCAGAAGGTCGGCGAACAGCGGTCGCAGACTTGCATCGGCGGCGCCGTCGCGCCGGAGATCGAGCTGAATGTCGCGGCCGTAGCTGTTCACGTTCTGACCGAGCAGGGTGACCTCGGTGACGCCTTGATCGGCGAGAGCCGAGACCTCGGCGACGATGTCGTGGAACGGCCGACTGATCTCGGTGCCGCGCACGCTGGGCACGATGCAGAAAGCGCACGAGTTGTCGCAGCCGATCTGAATGGTGACCCAGGCGTTGTACGACGTCTCGCGGCGCGCCGGCAGCGCCGAAGGGAACAACGCATGGTCTTCGATGACGGCGGCATCGAAGATCTCGGTGACCGGGCCGCTGCTGAGTGCTTGGTTGATCAGTTCACCCGCCCGGTGGACGTTGTGCGTACCGAGCACCACATCGGCCCACGGCGCGCGCTGGCGAACGATCTCGCGGTCCTTCTGGGCGAGGCAGCCGGCCACCACGATCTGGCGGCCTTGCCGTTCTTCCTTCCAAGCCTTGAGGTGGCCGAGGTTGCCGTAGAGCCTGTTGTCGGCGTTCTCGCGGATGCAGCAGGTGTTGAGCACCACCACATCGGCATCGGCCTGGTGCCCGACGGCGACGAGGCCGTCGACGTCGAGCAACCCGGCGATCCGTTCGGAGTCGTGTTCGTTCATCTGGCACCCGTAGGTGTGCACGACGTAGGTGCGGGTCACGATGGTGCAGGCTAGCGGTGCCCGTCGTGGCTCAATCCGACGGCGCCGCCCAGTGCGGCGAATGCGGGTTCCAGGCGATCTCCCAGAGGTGCCCGTCGGGATCGGCCACGTACGACGAGTACCCACCCCAGAACACCGACACCGGATCCTTCACCGGCGCCGCACCCGCCGCGACCCACGCCGCGAACACCCGGTCGACCTCGGCGGTGGAGCTGACGGTGATGGCCAACGTGACACCACGGAACCCCGCCGTCGGCACCGCCTGCACGGCGTCGTCGGCCAACGCCGACGAGCCGTAGACCGAAAGCACCACGTTGCCGAGTTCGAAGAACGTGATGTTGCCCTCGACCGAGGCGCTGGACCGTTGCCAGCCCAACGCCTCGTAGAACGCTGTGGAACGGGCCAGATCGGCCACGCCGAGCGTGACCAAGCTGAGATGTGGTGGAACGCTCATGGCGCGACGATCAGGTCTCGATGTCGATCGGCTCGTCGTCGGCCACGGTGAACACCTCGGCCTCGTCGGGCGGGTCGCCGATGCCGGCCTGCTTGCGCACCCGGTCGGAGATCTCCATCATGATCTCGGGGTTCAGCGAGAGGTAGCTCTTGGCGTTCTCGCGGCCCTGACCGAGTTGCTCACCTTCATACGTGAACCAGGCGCCCGACTTCTTGATGATCGTCATGTCGACGGCCATGTCGAGCAGCGAGCCCTCGCGGCTGATGCCCTTGCCGTACATGATGTCGAACTCGGCCTGCCGGAACGGAGGCGCCACCTTGTTCTTGACCACCTTCACACGTGTACGTGAGCCGGTGACCTCGGTGCCGTCCTTGATGCTCTCGATGCGGCGGATGTCGAGACGGACCGACGAGTAGAACTTCAGCGCACGACCGCCCGGGGTGGTCTCCGGCGAGTTGTGCACCATGACGCCATCGACGAAGTAGTTGTGCGTGCCACCGACCTCGATGTCGAACCGGTGCATGCTGCGTGTGCGTGGCTTGATCGAGATCGACGTGATCGGCATCGGCACCAACTCGTCGCGGATCTGGGCGAACACCGGCTCGACGGCGAACCGGCCCTGGTACACCGGGAGGAGCTTGTAGGCCATCGACGGATGCACGAATGGAGCGATGAGCGCGTGAAACTTCGCCGTCTCGTCCTTGTTGAACGTCAGCACCGCCATCTGCCGAGCACCGCGCAGCGACAGCGTCGCGGTAATGCCCCAGGTGTCGGCGAGATGGTCGCGCAGGCGCACCCGCGAATCGGCCGTGAGAGCCTGGACGCAGATCTCGGCGCGCCCGCTTCCGCCCTCGGTGCGCCGCTGCTTGCCCTCGGTGCGAAGGCTGAACCCTGCATCGTCCTGATACCAGACCGCGAGTGAGACCGGGGTGAGTTGCTTCAAGAAGTCGTGGCTGAGCACCTTGGCGCCGTCGACGTAGACGGCCTCACGCAACCCTGCGAGCTCCGGCATCGGCTGCACGTCGTGGAACACCGCGCCCTTGGCATTGACCGTACGACTGACGTGCACATTGGCGAACAGTGAGGCCTTCCAGTCGCCATAGTCGGCCTGCTTGGAACCGTGCCCCCAGCGGAGCCTGGCACCGTTGCCACTGCGCGTGGGCGACAAAGCCCCATCGCCCATCAGTGCACCAAGGGCCACCTGCCACTGGAAGTCGGACAAGTAGTGGGGCACCGACTGCATCACACGGTCGCCGGCCACGAGCTCGCCAGCTGGTCGCCATCCACCAGGTGTGGAGATGAGGTGGTTCTCGGTGGCCGCGAACTGGGCCCGACCGTTGCCCCCACCGCGGGCGACCTGGAACTGGAGGAACTGCTCGGCGACGCCATTGTCGAACCAGTTAGTGATCGGCTTGGCCACCATCTGGCCCCGGTCGAAGTCGTACGACATGACCTCGACCTGTCGGCGCTCGTTGACGAGCTTGCCGATCTTCTCCTGCGTGCCATCGGCCAGCGTGACCAGCGTGTTGTACGAGAAGCAGCCGAACATGACCCCGATCTTCTCGCGCAGCTGGTTGATGAAGATCATGATGGTGTTGGTCTTGTTGAGGTTGGCGGTGAGCTTGCGCAGCGCCTGGCTCATGAGACGGGCCTGCAGGCCCACATGCGTGTCGCCCATCTCGCCTTCGATCTCGGCGCGAGGCGTGAGCGCCGCCACCGAGTCGATCACCACTACATCGAGAGCGCCGGACCGCACCAGCATGTCGGCGATCTCGAGCGCCTGCTCACCCGTGTCGGGCTGCGAGATGAGCAGCTGATCGACATCGACGCCGATGGCCCGTGCGTAGATCGGATCCATCGCGTGCTCGGCATCGATGTAGGCGCAGATGCCGCCGTTGCGCTGGGCTTCGGCCACGACGTGCATGGCGAGGGTGGACTTGCCGGATGACTCCGGCCCGAAGATCTCGACCACGCGCCCGCGGGGCAGACCTCCGACACCGAGCGCCAGATCGAGCGACAGCGCACCCGTCTGGACGATGTCGATGGCCATCGAGGTCTTCTCGCCCATCCGCATGATGGACCCCTTGCCGAACTGCTTGTCGATCTGGGCCAAGGCCATGTCGAGCGCTTTGTCGCGATC
>VFMC01000067.1:0-1005 GCA_006515795.1 Acidimicrobiaceae bacterium
GAGCCGGCTGCCGAGCGCGTGGCCGTCGCCACCGCTGCGCCGCCATCCGCGCCGGCGTCCCCACTTGTCCAGATCCCACTGCACGCCCGGCCGATCGCGGCCATGCCAGCGCCGGTCGCGATCGCCCCTGCCCCCCTCGCTGCACCCACGCCGGTCGCACCGCAACCGCCGCTGGCGCCTCCCCGCATGGCGCCACCAAAGCAAACGGTGGCGGACCCCTCGCGGGCGGTGAACATCGCGTGGCGCGTCACGCTGCCGCAGGCCCCCAGCCAGCTCGCGGCCGATCTCGATGCCCTCGCCTTCGGCGATCGCGACGGTGTGGTCCGCAGCGTCGATCCGCGGTCGGGCGATCTGCGGTGGCAGACCTCGGTCGGGTCAGCAGTGTGGGCTGCGCCTGCGCTCGCCGACGACCTCGTGGTGGTAGGCATGCTCGACGGTCGAGTCGCCGCGCTCGACCGGGCCACTGGTGCCGGCCGCTGGTCGTTCGCAACCGCTGCGGCTCTGGCGTCGTCGCCCGTCATCACCGGGGCGACGGTGGTCGTCGCCAACGATGCCGGGCGAGTCGTCGGACTCGATCGGGTCACCGGCGTACCCCGGTGGGAGCTGCCTGTCGACGCCGCGGTGCGCTCCGACCTTCGGGCTGCTGGACGAATCGTCGTCGTCGCCACCGTCAGCGGACAGGTGCTCGGAGTCGACGCCGAGACCGGCATCTGCGGATGGGGCTATCGCACGGGCGGTTCGATCACCGATTCGATCGCCCTGGTCGACGACCGGGTGCTCGTCGCCTGCCGAGACGGCATCGTCTACGCGCTGCGGATCCACGACGGCGTCGCCGTGTACGGCGTGCAGTGCGTGGGACCGTGCATCACTCCGGTGGCCACCGCTTCGGGTGTTCTCGCGGTGGTCGACGAGGCGGGCATCCTGCGTGTGCACCGGGCCGATTCGGGACAGGTGCTGGTCGAGATGCGGGTGGCGGGCGCACAGGCCGCCGGCGTCGTGCTCGTA
>VFMC01000067.1:1022-11540 GCA_006515795.1 Acidimicrobiaceae bacterium
CGGCCGGTCCGACGCTCGCTGTGGTGGAGACGGGCGCCGGGAACCTCGTGGCCTACGACCTGGCTACGCGCACGACCAAGTTCTCGGTTGCCACCGGAGACGGCAACAGGTCGCGGCCGGTGCTGTCGGGGGGCCTGGTCGTGGTGGCCACCACGTTCGGGCAGCTCTACGCGATCGTGCCGTAGAGCTGCCCGCTTCGGTCGTTCACTTCAGGATCAGGTTGAACGGCAGCAGGGCGATGTCGAACACCCGACCGAGCCCGCCGGTGTCGCTGGTGTCGCCGCTCGACTCGGCTGCGGTTGGCTCGGCGACGCTCGGGTCGTCGGCAACGATCATCGTGTGATCGGCGTCGGTCCAGGCATCCTCGAAGTCCTCGATCGAGATCGCTACACCGGCGCCGTCGGGGAAGCCCGGGTCGTTGATGTACACCAGGCCGGCCTCGTCGTCGATGCCGGTGATGACCACCGCGTGACCGGTCACCATGTTGTCCGCGAACGGGGTGTCACCGGTGCCGTACAGGTCGTCGGAGTCGAGACCGATGATCACGGGACGTCCCGCGTCGAGCATCGCCCGCAGATCGTCCACCGACCCGGTCTGCACTTCGGCATCCACCCCGTAGTGCTCGAGCAGGGTGACGCCACCTTCGATGGACATACCGTCGGGGCCGAGCAGGTCGAGCTCGTTGGCGAGATCGACCAGGTCGCCCTGGGGCACTTCTTCGCCGGTGACCTCGGTGAGGATCATCGCCACCGAGGTCGGCAGGCAGTCGTTGGGACCGACCTGGGCCTGGTGATACGGGATCTCGGCCATCGGGTCACCGTGCACGCCGTCGTCGTCGGGGTCGGGTCCGTCGCCGGTGTCGGTGGACGTCGTGTCCTCGAACGGGACGGTGGTGTCGAGCTCGATGCCGGTGTTCGGATCGAAAGTGGTGTCGATCACCCCGTCGCCATCGGTGTCGGACGAGCCGGACTCGAAGGTGCCGTCGCCGTCGGCGTCGGTGACCGCCGTGTCGACCAGGCCGTCACCGTCGAGATCGACGACGATTGTTTCGGCGCCGGTCGCCGGGTCGATCATGTCGAAGGCGTCGGCGACGCCGTCGGCGTCGAAGTCGATGACCGTTGTCTCGGCGAAACCGTCGCCGTCGCTGTCGACCTGGATGCTCGTGTATGGATCGACGACTGGTTCGTACGAGCCGTCGTCGTAGTCCTCGGGGAATGTGCACTCGCTCATTTGGTCCCTCCTCGGGAGTCGTGATGATGTCCAGAGAGATGCGCCGCCGGGCGGTGGAGTTCCAGGCTCAACCGGATTTCGTCGAACCGTCTCCGTCGGCGAGCCGTGCCTCGACGGCACGCTGCAACGGCTCGATCTCGGCCCTGATCTTGGCGATGTCGGCCAGGCGGCCATGCGCGGCTCGTTCGGCCTCCTGGCGCTTGCCGGCTTCGGCGCGCAACAGCACCTGCAACTCGCGGTGCTCGCGCTCGAGTTGCTTGCGTCGATCGCCCAGCCGTTGTTCGACGAAGCGCTCGACCTCCTCGCGGAGATCGAGGATGCGCAACGACAGCTCGGTGGTGAACTCCTTGCCGACCCCTTCCTGTCCGAACAGGAGCTCGCCGAGGTAGCGCTGGTGCTCGTTCTTGGCCTGTTGCTTCTGACGGCTTCGTTTGCGCATGTTGCCGATCGGATAGGCGATGGCAGCACCGATGCCGTAGGCGAGCAAACCGAGGCCTCCCGTCGCGAGACCGAGGGCCCCCGCAGCAGCATTGGCGATGTTGGCAAAGGTGTACGTCTGCATCGCGATCGGCAGGCCGTCGTCGAGCATCGTGAACGCAGGCGTGTTGGCTGTCCGCGAGCCGCTCAGCTCGCGGAGGGCCTCGGGCATCTCGAACTCGCCGAGCACCGCATCCATGCCCTCGGCCCCGAACTCCTCCAGCAGCGCGCCTAGGGTCGACTGGAAGTCGCGGTTGATGGCACCGACCAGCTCGTTCCACGCACCGTGGAGCGAGCGTTCGAGATCGGCCGGCAACGATGCGGCGAGGTCGTCGGTGTCGGTCGATGCCTCGATGATCTCTCGGTAGTGGTCCTTCACCTTGTTGAGTTCGTGAGTGACGAGCCGCGACGCGCCGGTCTGCAGGCGGATGATGCTGTTGCCGAGCGTCGTGCGCCAGCGGGCCTGCTTCGAGCCGAACTCCTCCATCGCGACTTGCCGCTGGGCGATCTCCTCGGCCACCGCGGCGTCTCCGGAGGTGGCCCGCAGGCGTGCCTGCTGCTCGCGCTCCACGTCGGCCAACAGCAGCCGCAACAGCGACAGCAGGTTTGCCACGCGGATGTCTTCGCGTGCATCGGCGTTGCGCTCCAGGAGGCCGACGAGCTCGCCGATGCCACTGCGCTCGATCAGCCGGTCGGCCTGCTCGCCACGGCCGGCGTCGCGCCGCCGCCGGGCTTGGTCGGCAAGGTAGCTGCTGGTGAGCAGCATCGGCGCCTCGATGAGGCGGGCCAACCTCACCGGCACATCACTGGCAACCTCGCCGCGGGCGGCCTGCTCGCGCATCGTCTCGGTGAAGGTGCGCATCTTGGCGCGGTGCTCGGCGAGCATCTCGCCGTTGACGGCGTCGGTGTTCACGTCGGCCTTGGTGACCACGATGATGATCCGCTCGGTGCGCTCGCTCGCCTCGACGAGGAACTCGAGCTCGGACCGGGCCACGGGCTCTTGCGCGGAGATGGTGAAGAGCAGCGCGTCGGCCCGCGACAGAGCAGCCAGGGCGAGATCGCGGTGGCCGCGGCTCATGCCGCCCACGCCTGGTGTGTCGATGAGCACGACGCCTCGCTCGAGCAGTGGATGGGGAGCGGTGACCTCCACGCTCACCACACCGTCACGGCGGGCGGGGTCGCCGCGCATCGAGGCGACATCGACGAGGTCTTCCACGGCGACCTTCTCGCGCAGGGGCTCACCGTCGTCGCCGAGGCGGGTGGCAACGATCCCGAACTCGGGTCCGTAGGCGATCACGAGGTGGACGCTCGTGGCGACATCGGCATCGACGGGGAGCAGCTCGCTGCGGTCGAGCAGGGCATTGAGCAAGGAGCTCTTACCGCGCTTGATGTCGCCGCATGCCACGACGACGAGTTGCTGTTGATCCCACGCCTCGGCCTCGGTCCTGATCCGGTCGCCGAGCTCCGGCCGCCCCCATTCGCGCATCGTGCCGTGCACCCGGTTGGCGAGTCGCAGCACCTGGACCGTGTACGGCTTCCGGGCGGGCCGCGATGAGGCGGGTCCGCCCGTGTCGGCCGTGTCGAGAGTTTCGGCTTCGTCGTCGCTCATCGGTCGCCGATCCGCAGCTCTCGTGACCGGTCGTGGCCGCCGGTGCTGCCGACCAACTCGGTCCACATCACCTCGTATGCCTCCTTGACGATGCGCGCCAACCGCGACTCGTCGGGGCTCCGGCGTGCGTCGTTGCCCCAGCTCGCCCAGCGGGCCGCGCCTGCCGAGGCAGTCTCGCGGCTGCGGCCGCTGATCGATCCGACCACGGACAGCGGATCCTGCGATGTGGTGAGCGCCACGACGTCGTCGAGCAGATCGTCCGGCAGTGCCAGCTCGCCGGCCGCGACGGCGTGGGCGACCTCGAGCATGCGCAGGCGATGCATCGCCGGGTCCAGTTCGATCCGCTCCAGGGGAGACCGGAGCGAACGCAGAACCCTGGTGTTCGCCGAATCGGTGCGAAGGTACGAAGCGCGGCGCAGATCGCTGAGCGCGGCGTGGGCCTTGAACAGATCGGCCTGGCCGGCGAACCTGCCGATCACTGCAGCGCGCAACTCGTCGAAGCCGCTGCGCGCGGCAAGCTGCTGCAGGATGCCGGCCGCACTGGTGGCTCCCTGGTCGACCGCGGCGATGGCGACACCCAGCCCGTGGATGTCGAGCATCGCCAGCAGGCGCCGACGCGTTGCCACGTCGACGTCGGTCACCTCGGTGCGCAGGAAGTCTTCCGCCGACAGCAGCATGTCTTCGCGGTCGAGAGCATCATCGACGGCCGCGATCGCGACGAGTGCGCGCGCGTCGGCCTCGGTGAACACAGCGGCGTGGGCGGTCTCGGCCAACAGTCCGATCACCGGCATGACGGCGCTGACCACCCCCTTCAGCTCTGCTGCCATGCGCTCCGCGATCGGGCGTGCCGACTGCAGCGGGTCGGCGTCCCTGCCGAGGCGATCGATCTTGCTGAGCACCGCGATCGACGACGCCGCCGAGAGCCCCGAGCCGCCGAACAGCTTGGCGAAACCACGGAGCACTTCGGCGTCGGCTTGGCGGAGGAGGGGTAGCAGGAACACGAGCGCGTCGGCCCGCCCAACCGCGTCGGCGGTCTGGTGGCCCTCGCGACCACTTACGCCGAGGAAGCTCGCGGTTGTGTCCTCGTTCGCTTCGGTCACCGTGTTCAGCCCGGGTGTGTCGACGACAGCGACATCGCGCAGCAGTTCGTTCGACAGGTGGACGACGACGCTGGTGATCTGGTCGGTCGGGCGTCCGAGGTGCTCTGGCATCCGCCCCCGTTCGAGCGGGAGAACGGTGACGGTTCCGTCGGTGCCGAGCACATCGGCACGTTCCTGCACGCCGTAGCGGAACTCGGTGACCACTCGTGTGCACTCGCCGGCGTCGACCGCGGCGATGCGCTGGCCGAGCAGTGCGTTCACGAGCGTGGACTTCCCCGAGCTCACCCCGCCGGCCACGGTGACTGTGAGCGGTGTGGCCAACTTCGCCTGGATCTGCGACACCATGTCGCGACCAGGTCCGGGTACGAGGTCGCGGAGTGCCTCGTCGGTGAGGTCGCGGATCTGCGAGCTGAGCGATGGCGAAGACATATGGCGGCGCGATCAGCCGGTCGTGTACACCACGACGTCGGGGAGGCGGATGATGCGGGCGCCATCGCGGAAGCCGCACCGGTCGGTACCGGCAACCCGTCCGACCCAGCTCGCATCGGTCGTCGGCGCGCCACTCACGCCGCGCATCCGCGTGGCATCGAAGGGCTCTCCGACAGCAACATCCACCGCCTGAACGCCGGCGCGGTCGAGCGTGGCGATGATCTCGGCACGAAGCGCCTGGCTCGACATCCGATCACTCAAGTCGATCAGAGCGGCGACGAGTCCCTGGGTTCGGTCAGACGACGGTGGAGCCGGCATCGGCGGAGCGGGGACCTGGGTGGGAGTCGCGGGAACTGCACCCGGGGTTGATGGTGCGGCTCGGCGCGTGCGTCGCCCGACCAAGGTCGCGCCCGCCGCCCCGATCGCCAGGCCACCCAACCCGACGATGGTGAGCAGCAGTGGCGAGGTGCGATCGGATTCGGAACCGGAGGAGGGATTGGATGGTTCGAGGCCCCCGCCCGGGTCGGGATCGCCGGCCGTTTCGCTGAGGCACGCGGCCAGCGCCTTCGGCCGGGTCTCACCATCGGCCATGCGCTTGGCTACGCAGTCGGCGACGGATTGGGCCCGGACGACGTCGGCCGGACCGATGGTCGTCACCAACACCATGGCGCCGACGATCGCGGCGAATCGCCATGTCAGCCGCCCGCCGCCCGCCACACGCTTCATCGTCGGTCCTCCTGCTCGGTGCCCCGAACAGTACAAGCCGCCGAAGGGCCGCGATGCAAGCCGGAGGTTCGTCGCCGCGCCGGGAACTCGCGTCGCATGACCAGCATCTGACCACGAGACCGAACCTGTGGCCAACGATGAAGGGACACCACGATGTCAACGATCTCCCCAGACCAACTGCCTACCCCATTCTGGCCAGGGGCACCGGCGACGACGCCCGCGACGATGTCGAATCAGACAGGTCGGCCGGCTGGCCGGCCGGGTCGGGCCGGCCTGATCAGCGCCGCGGTAGCCGGGCTGGTCTTGCTCGGCGGCGCCGGCCTCGTGGCGTTCGGCGGTTCCGACACCTCGCCGTCATCGACGAGGAACGACGAGCGCGGCGGCGAACGTGGTGACGAGCCGGATCGAACCGAGGCCGAGGATCCCGATGTTCGGGTGACGACGGCAGATCTCGACCGCGCCTACGCGATGGTGTTCGGGGTGCAAGGGTCTCCGGCGACGCTCGACTGCGTGGCCGGCGAGATCGAAGGCGACGGCGACGAGTTGGCCGCCGACGTGCTCGGCTGGGCAGACGGCGGGCAGCTGTCGCTGGCCGCGGCACAGCGGGTGTTCACCCCATTCGTGGGATGTGCGCCCGACGCCGACTTCCTCGCCGAGATGGTGCCGGCCGCCGTGCAGGTCGTAGGCGGTGCGGCCGACGAGGGGTGCATCACCGCGACGCTGCTCAACCTGGGGTTGGAAGGAAGGGCCGAGGCCCACGCCCTCGCCTACGCAGACCCGGGGCAGTTCGTCGACCGGATGTACTCCACCTTCGTCGGCTGCGCGATCTGATCACCCACCGCGTTTGTGCACTGATGCACCCCCCGCCGTGCAATCTCGCACAAACGCGGTATCGGCGTCGATTGTGGGTGCGTCGATCTGCGATCCTGTGGCCATGAGCGATCAATCACTGCCCTCAGCGGGATGGTACCCAGACCCTGCCGGGCCGGGTTCGCGGTACTGGGACGGAGCCCGGTGGACCGAGCACACTCAGCCGGCGGCCTCNNCGCGTCGGTGCTTCAGCCACCGGCGCCGGCGCACCATCCCTTCCAGCCTGCACCGCCGGGCATGGTTGCCGGCGCGCCAGCGGCGACGGCCGGGCCGGCGCCACTGCTCGAGCAGCTCAAGCGAGGTGACAGCGCCGCGCTGGTGCTGCTCGGCGCGGTGCTCGTTGCGGCGAGCACCTTCCTCCCATGGGCCAAGGTCACCTTCTTCGCCGCCGAAACCGGTGAGATCTCCGACTCCGGCAACGCCTGGGCCACCGACATGCCTTGGCGGATCACCGGTTTCGGCGCGGAGGAGTTCAGGGTTGGTCTCGTGGAGGGCAGGACCATCACCGGCGGAACCGATGCCCTCGCCTTCGTCCCGCTGCTGATTGCCGCGGTTGCTCTCGTGCTCGCGGCGCGGCAGGGAAAGCGCATCACATACGGCGCTGAGGCGGCGGCGGCGTGCTGCGCACTGCTGTTCGGGTTGCTCGTCGTGGAGGCGGTGCACCTCGGCGGATGGGCGGCCGACCTGCAGCAGCTCATCGTGCAGACCGGCGGCACCGCGACCGTGGACGGGGGCGCGGCGATCGGGTTGTGGGTGGCGATCGCCGCGGCCGGGTTGATGGCTTTCGGCGCGATTCGTTCCTTGCTCGCCGGCCGGGCTCGGTGAGAGAATCGTCGTAACTCCGGAACTTTCGCCGGCAACGACGCATCTCTCCGGTCACCAACCGACCCGGGCACGCCGGGCATCACATGGAGGACCACCGATGAGCGACTACAGCGACAGCACCTACGACACCAGTAGCTCCGACACCACGAGCTACACCCCGACCTACGACACGACCGGATACGACACGACTGGCTACGTCGAAACTGGATCATCCACCTACGACTCCACCGCGTGGAGCGAGGTGGCTGCCGTCGGCCGGGACTACTACGACACCTACGCGGCCGAGACGGGGGTGGCCAACTCGTACTACACGATGTCCACACAGGCCTGGCTCGAGGGCGACTACTCCCTCGCCTACGACCTCAACCAGCAGTCCCTCGACTGGGGCGCGCAGGCGGACGGCTCGT
Source organism: Acidimicrobiaceae bacterium (assembly GCA_006515795.1). GTDB lineage: Bacteria > Actinomycetota > Acidimicrobiia > Acidimicrobiales > Ilumatobacteraceae > VFMC01. The sequence continues at coordinate 8,696 of VFMC01000067.1, forward strand.
GGGATGCGGGCAACGACGTATATACCTCGATGGCCGAGACCACGACCGTCACGAGCTACGACCAGGTCTACGACACCAGCGGGTACGACACGAGCGGGTACTACGACACCAGCGGTTACGACACAGCCCCGGCCGTCGACACGAGCTGGTCTGCCGCGACCCCGGCCGTCGACACGAGTTGGTCGGCCGCCAGCACGGATACGTCGACCGACAGCGCCGTGTGATCTTGCCGGAGGGCGGCGCGGCGAGCACCGATCAGCGAGGAGGACCGGTCATGTCTCGGCCGGTCCTCCTTCGCGCCATCGTGCTGTGACGCCGCATTCGGCCCGTGGACCCGCGAGACTAGGTGGATGACGGCTCCCAGCACCGCCGAACGGTCGCGCCCGAGGTCGGTCGCACCGATCGTCGGTGTGGCGCTGCTCGCGGTGGCAATCGCGGTGCTCGCCCTCACCGCCGGCGAAGGCCCGCTGTCGGTTGCCGAGGCGATCGTGCTCGGCGCCGTCGAAGGGATCACCGAGTACCTGCCTGTTTCGTCTACCGGGCACCTGCTCGTCGTCGAGCGCCTGCTCGGCCTGGGCGAGGGCACGGCCAAGGCCGCCGCCGACACCTACGCGATCGCCATCCAGATGGGCGCGATCGCGGCTGTCATCGCGCTGTACCGCGGCCGGATCGTGCAACTGGGCCGCGGCCTGGCCGGTCGCGACGGTGAAGGGCGGCGGATCCTCATCTGCTTGTTCGTGGCCTTTCTCCCGTCGGCGGTCATCGGGCTCGTGTTCGGCACCGCGATCAAGGAGAACCTGTTCGGCCCGTGGCCCGTGGTCGCCGCATGGGTGCTCGGCGGCTTGTTCCTGCTGGTGTGGCGCCCAGCGCCCGGCCATGTCACGCTCGGCACGATGAGCACCCGACATGCGGCGGTGATCGGCGTCGCCCAGATACTGGCCCCCTTGACAGCGGCGATCGAGTTCAGCTTCCTGCTCGGGTTGGCCACCTTGACCGCCGCAACCGCGCTCGATCTGACCAAGGATGGACGGGCGATGCTCGATGCTTACGGATGGAAGACCCCGCTGCTCGGCAGCCTCGTCGCCTTCGTCACCGCCGTGCTCGCCGTCAGGTGGCTGGTTGGCTACATGCGCACCCGGCCGCTGGCGATCTTCGGCTGGTACCGACTCGGGGTCGCCGCGCTCACGGTCGCGCTGCTGGCCACGGGCGCGATCTGAACCAGGTTCGGCTCTCAGGGTCGGACCGCTGGCAGACGTACCACGAAGCGAGTGCCGGTTTCGACGTCGGGGTCGACGACCACGGAGCCGCCATGGCGCTCGATGATCTCGCGGGTGATCGCCAGGCCGAGCCCAGTACCGCCATCGTCGGTGGCCCGCGCCTCGTCGAGCCGGGTGAATCGTTCGAAGATCCGCTCGCGATCGGCCGCTTCGATGCCGGGCCCGTCGTCGGCGATCGACAGCAGTGCGGTGTCGCCGAGGTCGGTCAATTGAAACGTGATCGTCGAGCTCGCATGACGCGCCGCGTTGTCGGCGAGGTTGCGCACCGCCCGCGCCAGCTGATCTCGATTTCCGAGCACCTGCACCGCCGACACCCTGGAGATGTCGACCGTGACCCGGCCGATGGCGCGCACTGCTTCGACCTCGCCGAGCACGATGTCGTCGAGATCGACGGGTCGCCGGTCGGTCGCGAGCCCCGGGTCCGCGGCCGCCGCGTCGAGGCGGGCCAGCGCCAGCAGGTCGTCGATCAGGCGCTGCAACCCCTCGGCTTCCTCCAACACGCTTCGATGTGTGGCGGTGAGGTCGGCGGCGGCGGGCTGGAGCAGATCGACCTCCAGTTCGGTGCGGATGCGGGTGAGCGGGCCGCGCAGCTCGTGCGAGGCGTCGGCGACGAAGCGGCGCTGCCGGTCAGCGGAGCGCTCCAGCCGCTCGAGCATGTCGTTCATGGTCGCGGCCAGCCGCCCGATCTCGTCGCGCGTCGGTGGTTGGGGAACCCTGAGGTGGAGATTGGTGGCCGTGATCTCGCCCACCCGGTTGCGGATTCGCTCGACCGGTCGCAGGGCGCGGCCGACAGTTCGCCACAGCACCATGCCGAGCAGGATCATCGCCATCGGGATCGTCACCAACAGCCCGAGCCGCAGCGCGGCGACGCTCTCCTCGACGTCGTCGATCGGGGCCGCGGTGTGCACGACGTTGTCGCCGAACCGGCGCGAGTGAACTCGCATCCGGCTCTCGTCGGTCGGCAATCGCGTCGTGCGGTACGTGCCCGAGCCGGGGCCGGGATCGGGGAGAACCGGCTGATCGATGAAGTTGGCGGTGGTGGCGACCACCGAGCCCGAATCGTCGACCACCTGGGTGACCGAGTCGATGTCGCCTTGCCCGGTGATGATCGCCGGTAGTCGCCCCGCCTCGAGGAGCCCGACGACCTCGTCGCTGCGACTCGCCAGGGTCTCGTCGAGGCTGTCGGTGAGAAGCCGTTGGTGGAGGATCAGCAGTGCCGAAGCGGTGAGCAGCAGCACCACGGCCATCGCCGTCAGCGACACCATGGCGATGCGGGTGCGCATGCCGACGGGCGCTCGTGACCTGAGCCTCATCCGGCCCCCCATCGATATCCTGCGCCCCTCACGGTGGTGATCGTGTCGGCGCCGAACGGCTCGTCCAGCTTGCGCCGCAGCCTGCGGATGTAGACCTCGACGATGTTCGGGTCGCCGTCGAAGTCGTCGCTCCAGACTCCGGCGATGATCTGCGACTTCGACAGCACCGTGTCGCTGCGCCGGGCGAGGAACTCGGCGACGTCGAACTCGCGGGCGGTGAGCAGCACCTCGGTGTCATCCCGCCAGACTCGTCGC
>VFMC01000067.1:11552-18720 GCA_006515795.1 Acidimicrobiaceae bacterium
CGCCCGTTCGGTTCCCGGTGCGGCGCAACAACGCCCGGATGCGGGCGACGAGCACCGGGAAGGAGAACGGCTTGGTGAGGTAGTCGTCGGCACCAGTGTCGAGTGCCTCGGCCTCGTCGAGGTCGCCGTCTTTGGCGGTGAGCATCAGCACCGGGGTCCAGTTGCCGAGATCGCGGAGGTCGCCACACAACCGGTAGCCGTTGCGGCCAGGCAACATGATGTCGAGCACGATGATGTCGTAGGCGAACTCGCTGGCGCGCCAGAACCCGTCGTCGCCGTCGAACGACACCTCCACCGTGAAGCCCTCGGCTTCGAGGCCGCGCTTCACCGCCGTGGCGATCTTGCGGTCGTCTTCCACGATTAGCACCTTCATCGGTCGACCACCTCCATCGGAAGCTCTCCTCGGCGGAGAGTCTGCCCGATGGAACCTGACAGCTTGCTGACAATCGCCGTGGCAAGATCTCGGCCGAGACCACCGCGACGAAAGGGGGCCCATCGTGACGGACGATCAGAAGAGACCGGAGTACGACTTCGACTTCCACGGCGATGCATTGGACACGATCTTCGACGACTACAAGGCGATGCGCGAGCAGTGCCCGGTGTCGTGGAGCGAGCGCTACGGGGGCTTCTGGTCGATCACCGGCTACGACGACATCCATGCCGCGGAAGGTGACTCGGACACGTACTCGGTAGCTCCGTCGATGATCCTGCCGTCGTTCGGCACGGATCGTCCGCTGATCCCGCTCGACATCGACCCGCCCGAGCTCACGGCGTATCGCCAGATCCTGCTGCCGTTCTTCACCCCGCAGAAGATGGACGCGCTCGAGCATCGCACCCGCACGATCGCTCGTGAGCTGCTCGATGATGTCGACGGTCAGGATGTGTTCGATGCCTCGGTGTTCTCGCGGATGCTGCCGACGATGGTGTTCAGCGAGTACGCCGGGTTCCCCGTCGCCGACGCCGCCCAGTTCGACGAGTGGGTCGACAAGATCGTGTTCGCCCGCACCGACGAGGAAGCCGTAGCCCGCCAGGCGGCCAGCGACGTCTACGCCTACTTCACCGACCTGATTGCGGCTCGCCGGCGGACGCCGGGATCCGATGTCATCTCCGGGCTGCTGGCCGCCGACATGCACGGTCGCCGGCTGGACGACGACGAGCTGCTCGACGTCTGCTACCTGCTGTTCGTCGCCGGCCTGGAGACTACGGCCGGAACGATCCGAGCCAGTCTGTGGTACCTGGCCCAACATCCACACGACCTGGCGACCCTGGCAGCCGACGCGACCAAGATCCCGCGTGCCACCGAGGAGTTCCTCCGCGCCCTCTCACCCGTGCAGGCCATGGCCCGCACGTTGCGGCGCGACACCGTCGTCGGCGGCGTCGAGATGTGTGCCGGGCAACGTGTGGCCCTGGTCTTCGGCGCCGCGAATCGCGATCCGCGGCACTTCGCCGACCCTGACGAGATACGGATCGACCGGGCCGAGAACCCGCACACCGCCTTTGGCATCGGTGCCCACCGTTGTCTCGGATCGAACCTGGCTCGTCGAGAGGTGAACTTCGGCCTGGAGGAGTTCCTCCGCCGATTCCCGCGCTTCGAGCTGGCAGCTCCGGCACCGTGGCATGGCATCGGGCCGCTGCTGCTCCGCCCGTTCACGGCCGCGTCCGACCAACGCTCCGTTCGGCCTCCCCATCTTTGATCTTTGATACGGTCCGACGCGCAACGGAACCTGGGGGTAACACATGCAAGCGATCGAATTGCGCGCCTTCGGCGGCGAACTGCTCCTCGTCGAGCGGCCTTCACCGGTGATCGCCGATGGTGAGGAGCTGATCGAAGTCACCGCCTGCGGCGTCTGTCATTCCGACATCCACGTCGTTGACGGCCAGTTCGGCAGCCCGCTGCCACTGATCCCTGGCCACGAGGTGACAGGCTTCCATCAGCAGCTCGGACCGGTGATGGTGTACGCGCCATGGGGGTGCCGACGATGCTGGATCTGCGCGACCGGCCACGAGATGATCTGCCCCGATGGCGCCGAGGCCGGACTGTTTCGAGATGGTGGCTATGCCGAGCAGATGAGGATCGCTCATCGCGACTACCTGTTGCCGCTCGGCGATCTGGATCCGGTCGCGTCGGCGCCGCTGGCTTGTGGTGGTCTCACCGCCTTTCGAGCAACCAAGCACGCGCTCGAGGCGCTGCGCCGGCGTGGCTCGGCGGCGCGGGCGCTGGTGATCGGCGCGGGTGGGTTGGGCCAGTTCGCCATCCAGTACCTGCGACTGATGTCCGACGCCGAGGTGTGGGCCGCCGACCCGGCGCCCGCCAAGCAACAGCGGGCAATCGAGCTCGGCGCCGGTCAGGCCGTCGCCGTCGACGATCTCGACGGCAAGTTCGATGCGGTCATCGACTTCGTCGGCGCACAGGCCACGTTGGAAGCGGCCGTCGGGAGGGTCAATCGCCGTGGTATCGCCATCGCCGTCGGCCTCTACGGCGGCCGTGTGCCGTTCGGCATCGGCGCAGTTCCTCACGAGGCGCAGTTCATGTCCAGCGTGTGGGGCACGTTGCCGGAGCTCGGTGAGCTGATCGCCTTCGCCCATCGCCATCCCCTGCAGTACACCGTCGAGCCGATGCCGCTCGCCCAGGCACAAGAGGCCCATCGTCGGCTGCGCGCCGGCGAGGTCGCCGGCCGGGTGGTGCTCGTGCCGTCTACCGGTCGGGAGTCCTGATGCCCGGCGAGCGGCTCGACGAAGTTGCCGCACTGATCGGCGAGCATCACGTACACACCGTCGAGGTGGCGGTCACCGACACGTACGGGCACTTCCGCGGCAAGCGCGTGCCGGCACAGCGGTTCGTGCACACGGTCGCCGAACAGGGCGCACACATCGCCGACGTGATCTACGTCTTCGACGCGCAGTGCGAGATCGTCGACAGCCCGTTCATCAACGGCTCCACCGGGTTCATGGACATGCACCTGGAGCCCGACCTGTCGACGTTCCGGGTCCTCCACCATCGTCCTGGGTACGCCACGGTGATGGCCGTTGCCATCGACAGCCACCACCGGCGGCACCCGCTCGACCCGCGCACGATGCTGTCCCGCCAGATCGAACGGGTCCGCAACCTCGGCTACGACCCGATCGCCGCGACCGAGTTGGAGTGCTACATCTGCACCCCCGAGTGGGTGCCGATCCAGTCCAACGTCCAGTACTCGTCGTTGACCGACAACTTCGCGCTCGAGGTTTGCGTGGCCGAGATGCGCCGCACCCTGCTCGACCTCGACGTTCCGATCGAGTCGTCGAACCCCGAGTACGGCCCGGGCCAACTGGAGATCAACTTCGCCGCTGCCGACCCGCTGCGCACCGCCGACAACACGGTGCTGTTCAAGGCGACGATCAAGGAGATCGCCTGGCGTCACGGGATGCGGGCAACGTTCATGGCCAAGCCGTTCACCGGTCAGTCGGGCAACGGCATGCACGTTCACACCAGCCTGATGCACGACGGCTCGAACGTGTTCGCCCGTGGTGACGGCCATCTCCTGAACGAAGTGATGCGCAACTGGGTCGGCGGGCTGATCTACCACGCCTCGGCGATGAGCCTGATGGGGATACCGTTCGGGAACGGGTACCGGCGGGTGCGAACCAACAGCTTCTGTCCCACCCACGTCCACTGGGGTGGCGACAATCGCAGCGTGCTGTGTCGCTGCACGATCGATCAGGGGGACGCCAACCGGGTCGAGTACCGCGGCGCCGGCGCCGACGCGAATCCGTACCTCATCATCGCCGCGATCCTGGCCGCCGGCGCCGACGGCATCGAACGCCAGCTCGATCCTGGTACCGAGGCGACCGGCGACCAGTACGCCGACCCAGGCGACCACTCGGCGTTGCCGGCGACGTTTTCCGAAGGCCTGGCGGCCTTCGCCGGCAGCTCGCTCGCGGCAGCGCTGGGCAACGAGTTCTCCGAGAACTTCGTGGCCCTGTCGACCAACGAGCTCGCCCTGTTCGAGACGAGCACGGCGGGCAGTGCCGACCCCGACGTGATCACCCCATGGGAGTTCGCCCGCTACGTCGAGATCGGCTGACCGGTTCCGCTCGTCACGGCGTCATGGCGTCACGATCGGGCAAGCCGTCGCGCCCGTGGTGACACACGCGCTGCGGCCCTGGATCGCCGGGCTGATCGGACTGTTTGCCGTGACGTAGCCCGCCAGGTCCTGGTCCATGACGGCCCGGGTGGTGGTGCGGCTGGTGACCACGGGGTACCCGTCGCCTCCGGCAGCCATGAAGTCGTTCGTGGCCAGGGTGTAGGAGCTCGCGGCCGTGAGGTCGATCGCGGCACCTGTGCAGCTGCCGTCGGCGGCCTGGCGGACCGCGCCGACGACGCGGCTGCCCGGTGCTGCCGAGATGTCGTAGGTGAAGCACAAGCCTGATACCTGCGCGTACCTTCCGCTCACCGCCGGCATCGCCGACACACCGTTCTCGAGGTACGTCTTCAGCTCGGCGCCGTCGATGGTGAGCGTGACCGATTCGTTGCCGAACGGCAGCACCGTCAGGACCTGACCGGCGGTGATCACGAATGGCGGCGGCGTGTACGCCGGGCAGAAGTCGCCGGCCGCGTCGACGGTCGGGCAGGTGAGGCTGGCCCGAAGACCGCCTGCGTTGGTGATCGCGAAGTCGGTACCGTTCCTCGTGCGCATCGCATCGGCGACGACGTTGCCGACGAGCGACTCACATGTTCGACCGGCACTGTTGCCACATGCGTCGGTCCTCGGGATCACTCGAGTGGCGCTGCCCACCTGCGCGTTGAGTATCGGTCCGAGAGCGTCACGGTAAGGCTGCAGGACCGCTACCACCGCCGGATCTGGGGTGACGGCCGCCGCCAACGGCACGACCTGCTCCACGATGACTCCCCGGACCTTGCGGTTGTTCTGATCGACGGTGATCTTGACCCGGCCGTAGGTGGCGCCCTTGCTCGCGTTCTCCATCACGGGTAGACCGTTGATCACTCCGTTGAACGGGAAGTCGGTGTGGTCGCCCAGCACCAGGGCGTAGTCCTTGGTCTTGAGCGACTTCACCAGGTCGACCAGAGGACCCTGCGGGTCGCCATTGCCATCGATGAAGGTGATACCCATGTGGGCCATCACGATGAAGACGTCGGCGCCCTCGCTGTGCGCTTCCTTGCGCGCTTCCCTGACGGCTTCAGCCGGGTCGGTGACCTCGATGGTGCCAAAGCTTCCCGGGAACACCAGGGTCGGTGCGTCAGGGTTGGTGACCGCGATCACGGCCACCTGAACCCGTCCGAAGTCGAAGATCTCGTAGGGCTCGACGCCGTCGACGTTGTCGTCGACGTTGTCGAGGTTGGCGGACAGGTAGGGGAAGTCGGCCGTGTCGATCATCTGCTGCAGATGACCGATGCCGCGGTCGAAGTTGTGGTTTCCGAGCCCGTCGGCGGAGAACCCCATGGCGTTCATCGCCTGCACGGCCGGCACCTCGTTGAAGAAGTTCGACAGCGGCGGCGAGGCGCCGTAAGCATCGCCGGCAGTGAGCGTGATCGAGTTCGGGTTGGCCAGCCGATCTGCCTTCCAGTAGGCCGACAGCACTGCCGCCCCGCCGACGCCGGAAACAGGGTCGAGCTGAGCGTGCCAATCCGACACGTTCAGGATCTGGATGTCGATGTCCGGCCGGCGGCCGCCCTTGTCCGCCGACGTGGTTGGCGCCGAGATGGCTACAGCCAAACTGGCCGCCGCCAAGATGATCCCGACTTTCCTCATGGCTGTCTCCTCTGTCTAGCGTCCGCCTGTCTACGCCGACGGTACACCGATTCGGATGGGGCCCAGAACCGACGGCGGCGGTGGGGATCACGGACTGCACGCGCCCCCTCACTCGGGGTGGTCGTGGGTGCTGTAAGGTCGCGCATGACCAAGCCCAGGATGAGATCTGCCGCACCCGACCGCACGCAGCACTTCGTCGTCATCAACGTCGACGGCTCCGTCGACGAAGTGATGGTCGCCACCGGCGACGCCGCCGATGCTCTGGCCGATGCCGTCGTCACCGCGGCCACCGCCCTCACGACAGTGTGCGTGCCCGTGGGAGGGTTCTCCAGCGGCGGGTTCGTCGTCGTCGGCAACATCGTGTTCGATCTGGCCAAGGCGCGACGCACCGAGGTGCGCGTCGAGGCGCGGTCGCTGCAGTTCGCGGCGATGGGGATCAAGAAGTGAGCAGACCCTGACGTCTGGCTTCGTGCACGGCCGCGCCCCGGGTGCTCACTGCTAGCTTGGCCATGCACCGTTCGAGGTGCGCACCCACGGTGCGCACACTGATGAACAGGCGATCGGCTACCTCACGATTGGTGAGCCCCTCTGCCACGGCTGCGAGAACCTCGACCTCGCGTCGCGTCAGCACCCCTGCCGTGCGCTGCGGTTGACGTCGCCCACCGGCGGCGCGCCATGCGGCGTCGGCATCGGCCGAGAGCCCGTACGCGCCGCCGGCGCGGGACTCGTCGGCGATCCGGTCGAGCTCCACCAGATCGCGGGCATCGAGAGCCGCCTCCAAACGGCACCGCAACACCTCGATCGGCGCCGGAACCAGCGCCCAGGCAGCGATCGCCTTGGCCCACGCCTGCGGGGAGCGCCGCCGGTGAGCCGCGATCTGGGCGACGAGTGCGATCGACTCGGCCCCGACCGGGCGGGGTTGTCCGAGACCGGCCGGAACCGGGTCACCGCGAGCGCCGCCGGAGCGCCACCATGCGAGCGTCAGCCTGGTGATGGCCATCGAGTCGCCCTCGCCACACTCGCCGAGCCCGGTGATCGCCCGCGACGCAGCGGCGCGAAGATCGCCACGGGCGAGCTCGAGCAGCGCCCAGATGAACCACAGGTCGGCACGCACCTCTGGAAGCTGGGCCGACTGCGAATCGGCAACCCGAGCGATGAGGGCGCCGGCGCGTTCGAGCTCGCCACGGACGATGGCCAGGTCGGCCTCGACCAGGTCGAGCAGCGCCCCGGCGTCGGCTGCCACCTTGAGCGACCGGGCCTCGGACAACGCCGCGTCGACGTCGGCCAGGCGGCCGAGCATGAGCAGCGCCGAGCAACGACCGACCGCCAACTGATCGCCGAGTGCGCTGAGGCCGCGAACCCGCAAACGATCCAGCTCGATCGCCGCGGCTCGTTCCACATCCTCGGGGCGACCGGCG
>VFMC01000462.1 GCA_006515795.1 Acidimicrobiaceae bacterium
ACCGGCGACTTGCTCGAACAGACCGACGCCCTGGGCCAGGTGACCGCTTACGTCTGGTCGGGCGGGCTGCTGATGAGCACCGCCGACGCCCTGGGCCGACGCACCCGCTACCGCTACGACGGCGAACGCCACCTGGTCGCGATGACCGATGCCGAGGGGAATGCCACGGGCTACACCTATGACGGCGCGGGCAACCTGGAGACCGTCACCGACGCCCTGGGCCGGGTGACGACCTATGTCCACGACGGCCTGCGCCGGGTGACGCAAATCACCGACGCGGCGGGCGGCGTGACGAGCATGAGCTACGACGCCATCGGCGACCTGATTAGCCAGACCGACCAGCTCGGCCGCACCACCGCCTACGTCTACAGCCAGCGCGGCTTGCTGACGAGCGTCACCGAGGCGGTGGGCACGTCGCAGCAACGCATCAGCACATTTGACTACGATACCGTGGGCAACCTGACGGCGGCCACCGACGCGCTCGGCCGGGTCACGGCCTACGCCTACGACAATCGCGACCGCCTGATCGAGCTGACCGAAGCCGTGGGCACCGCCGTCGAACGCTCGACGGGCTTTACCTACGACCTGGTGAGCAACCTGCTGACGACGACGGACGCCCTGGGCCGGGTGTCGGCCTACGTCTACGACAACCGCAACCGCCTGACGCAGATGACCGAAGCGGTGGGCACTGCCGTCGAGCGCTCGACGTTCGTGGCCTACGACAGCGAGAGCAACGTGCTGACGACCACGGATGCCCTGGGCCGCGTCACCGGGTTCACCTACGACGTGCTGAACCGCATGCTGACCACGACGGAGGCGGTCGGCACGGCAGTGGAGCGCACCTCGAGCGTGGCCTACGACGCGGTCGGCAACCTGTCATCCACGACGGATGCGCTGGGCCGCGTCACGCAGTACGCCTACAACAGCGTCAACTTGCTGGTGGGCATGACCGAGGCCGTCGGCACGGCGCAAGAGCGGACCAGCACGCTGGCCTACGACGCCGTGTACAACGTTTCCGGTATCACCGACGCACTGGGCCGCACGACCCAGTACGTCCACGACGCGCTCGACCGACAGACTTCGATGACCGAAGCGGTCGGCACGCCGGTCGAGCGGACCATGACCTGGAGCTACGACGCCGCCAGCAACCTGACCGGCATGACGGACGCCCTGGGGCGCAGCACGCAATTCGTCTACGACGCGCTGGACCGCCAGGTCTCCTTGACGGAAGCGGTGGGCAGCGCCGTCGAGCGGACCACCAGCTGGGGTTACGATGCGCTCGGCAACCTGGTGAACACGACCGATGCTCTCGGACGGGTGACGGCCTACGCTTATGACGCGCTCGACCGCCTGACGGCCATGACCGAAGCCGTGGGCACATCCGTCGAACGCACCACGGAGATGGCTTACGACGCGCTGGGCAACCTGATCGGCACCACGGATGCGCTCGGCCGAGTGACGGCGTTCGTTTACGACGCGCTCAACCGGACCACGGTCGTGACCGAGGCCGTGGGCACATCCGTCGAGCGCACCACTTCGATGGCTTACGACGCCAACGACAACCAAACCTCCATGACCGACGCCCTGGGCCAGGTCACGGCCTTCGTCTACGACGCGCTCGACCGCCTGGTGACGCTGACCGAGGCGGTCGTGGCGTATGACGCCAATAGCAATCTCGTCAGCGCGACCGATGCGCTCGGCCGCGTCACCGCCTACGTTTACGACGCGCTCGACCGCACCGTGTCCCTGACCGAAGCGGTGGGTACGGCCGTCCAGCGGACCACGCAGTACGCCTACGATGCCGTGAACAACTACGTCAGCACCACGGACGCCCTGGGCCGGGTGACGGCGTTCGTCTACGACGCGCTGGATCGTCAGGTCTCGATGACCGAAGCGGTCGGCACGTCCGTGGAGCGCACTTTCAGCTGGGCCTATGACGCCGTCAGTAACCTGACCAGCGCGACCGACGCGCTGGGCCGGGTGACGGCTTATGTCTTCGACGCGCTCGACCGTACCGTGTCCCTGACCGAAGCCGTGGGGACTGCGGTGGAGCGGACCACGAACTGGGCCTATGACGCCGTCAGCAATCTCACGAGCAGCACCGATGGCCTCGGCCGGATCACGGCCTTCGTCTACGACGCGCTGGACCGCACGACCTCGCTGACCGAGGCCGTCGGCACGAGCGTCGAGCGCACCACGAGTTGGAGCTACGACGCCGTCAGCAACCTGATCAGCACGACCGATGCCCTCGGCCGCGTCACGGCCTATGTCTTTGACGCACTGGACCGCACCGTGTCGATGACTGAAGCCGTGGGCACGTCCGTGGAACGCACTTTCAGCTGGGCCTATGACGCCGTCAGTAACTTGACCGGCGCGACCGATGCCCTGGGCCGGGTCACGGTCTATGCTTACGATGCGCTGGACCGCACGACGGCCTTGACCGAAGCCGTCGGAACCACCGTCGAGCGCACCTCCAGCTGGGCGTATGACGCGGTCGGCAATCTGACCGGCATGACGGATGACCTGGGCCGGCTCACCGCCTACGTCTACGATGCCCTCGACCGCGCGACGCCTACGACGCGGTCGGCAACTTCACGAGCACGACCGACGCGCTCGGCCGGGTGACCGCTTATGCGTTCGATGCCTTGAATCGCACCGTGTCCATGACCGAGGCCGACGGCACGGCAGTCGAGCGGACGACGCTGTACGCCTACGACGCGGTGGACAACTACGTCAGTACCACCGATGCGCTGGGACGGGTGACGGAGTTCGCGTTCGACGCGCTCAACCGCACGGGGTCGATGACCGAGGCCGTGGGGACTTCGGTGGAGCGGACCACGGCCTGGGCCTATGACGCCGTGAGTAACCTGACGAGCAGCACCGACGCAGCAACCTGGTCAGCACGACCGATGCGCTCGGCCGCGTGACCGCCTATGTCTTCGACGCCCTGGACCGCACCATTTCGATGACCGAAGCAGTCGGCACATCGGTGGAGCGCACTTCCAGCTGGGCCTATGACGCGGTCAGCAACTTGACCAGCGCCACTGATGCCCTGGGCCGCGTCACCGTCTATGCGTTTGATGCCCTGAATCGCACGACCGCCCTGACCGAGGCCGTGGGCACCGCCGTGGAGCGGACCACCACTTGGGGCTACGACGCGGTCAGCAACCTGACGAGCACGACTGACGCGCTGGGACGCAGCACCCAATACGTCTACGACGCCTTGGATCGCGTCACCGCTCTGACCGAGGCGGTCGGCACCGCCGTGGAACGGACCACGCAGTACGCCTACGACGCCGTGGACAACTACGTCAGCACCACGGACGCCCTGGGCCGGGTGACGGCGTTCGTTTACGACGCGCTGAATCGCACGGTGTCCATGACCGAAGCGGTCGGTACCACCGTGG
>VFMC01000463.1 GCA_006515795.1 Acidimicrobiaceae bacterium
TTTCCGCGGAGGAGTTCGAGGCGCAGAAGCGCAAGCTGCTGGGAACCTGAGCGGCTGCCGTCGCGATGGCGCGGCTCAGGGCAAGCCGGCGTGACGCGAGCCGACTTCGCTCACCAGGATCCGACCGCTGCGTGACGTCGTGGTGGCATCGGGATGCGCCGACCCGGCGGTGAGCATGAACAGCGTGGTTCCCTCAGGACCCCCCAGCATGCACGCGTAGCAGTGCTGCTCGGTGTCGATCACATCCACGATGGCGCCACCCTCGACCACCCGGATGCACTCCGGAGCGGCGGCGTTCGCCACCCAGATCGCGCCTGTCTCGTCGAGACAGATGCCGTCGGGGATGCGACCAGGGAGATCGGCCCACACCCGCCGGTTCGACAGCGTGCCGTCACTCGCCCGATCGAACGCAGTCAGTCGCCGGCCGATCGATTCGGCGACGACGAGCGTGGAACCGTCAGCGGTTATCACCGTGCCGTTCGGGAACAACAGATCGCCGGCGGCGACCGACACGGCTCCGTTCCTCTCCACGACGGCCATGGCTGCAGGGGTCATCGCCGAGAAGTCGCCGGCCGTCTCGGCAGCGTGGAGATCGAAGCCGAAGTTGCCGACGTAGGCGCGACCGACCGAGTCGACCACCATGTCGTTGCAGTGCCACGTGGCCACACGTCTCAGATCGGCATGCACCACCAACCGATCGATCTCCAGACGAAGGATCGACCGATCGAGCATCGACACCAGCAGGAGGGTGCCATCGGGGAGCCAGCCGATACCGCTCGGTTGCCCGGCGATTTCGATCTTCGTCTCCACCCGACCGTCGAGGTCGACGGTCTTCACCGCGTGGTCGTACATGTCGCTGAACCACAGCTTGCCGCCGTGCCAGCGGGGGCCCTCGGCGAACCGCAGGCCATCGGCGAGCAACTCGACTCTGCTCATTGCAGCACCTGCCCGGCGTTCGCCGGCCGGGCCCGATCGGGCTGGTCTCCGATGTCGTGCACGCGAGCGCCGTCGACCGGGTGCACGACCCAGCCATGGTCGAGCGCGCCTGGATCGGTGAGGGCCACGACGCAACCGCCGAACCCGCCGCCGGTCATCCGCGCCCCATGGACCCCGGGGATCGCGGCGAGGCGCTCGACGGTTCGGTCCATCGCCGGGATCGACGTTTCGTACAGATCGCGCAGGCTGGCATGGCTCGCCAGCATCAGCTCGCCTGCAGCCGCGAGGTCGTGAGCGAGCAACGCATCGGCGAACTCGCGCACCCGGCGGTTCTCGGCGACGACGTGCCCGGCGCGGCGCCGCACGACCGGATCGGCGATCTTGGCGAGATCGGCGGCGGTGGCCGCCCGTAGTGGGCCGACGATCTGCTCGGCTGCCGCGCACTCGCCAACCCGCTCGGCATATGCCGACCCGACGAGGGTTCGGTGAGCGACGAAGATGACCACGATCTCGACGTCGGTGGGCATTCGTACGGGAGCGACGGTGAGCGCCGCGCAGTCGATCAGCAAGGCGTGCCCGGCGACGCCGGCGGCGATCGCGAACTGGTCCATGATCCCAGTGGGAACACCCGATGAGCGGTTCTCCGCCCGTTGGGTGAGCTTGGCGAGCTCAACCGGCGGACCGTCGAATCCGAGGGCCAACGCAACGGCGA
>VFMC01000464.1 GCA_006515795.1 Acidimicrobiaceae bacterium
TCAACGGCACGGTCACCGTGGCCAACGGGTTCACCTACAACGCGACGCCGACCATCAGCTCGATCGTGCCGAACAACGGGCCGGTGGCCGGCGGCCAGGTCATCGTGATCACCTCGCCCGGGGTCTCGGGCACGGTCACCGTGCAGCTGGGCTCGGTGACGGTGCCGACCCAGAACGTGACGGTGGGAGCCGGCACCATCACGGTGCTGACGCCGCCAGGTGCGGCCTCGGGCCCGGTCGACGTGACGGTCGACACGTCGGTGCAGGGCACCACGGTGGTGCCGAACGGGTACACCTACAACCCGGGCGCGACCATCACCGCGGTGACGCCGAACAACGGGCCGGTGGACGCGGCGACGCCGATCGTGATCACCGGCACCGGGTTCCTGTCGCCGTCCACGGTGACGATCGGCGGGCTCGCGGCGGGTGTGACCACCGTGGTGTCGCCCACGCAGATCACGGCGACCGCGCAACCGTTCACGCTGGTGGGCGCGCAGGACGTGGTGGTGACGTCGAACCTCGCCGGCGTCGCGACGTTGCCGGACGGGTTCACGTACACGCCGGTGTTCGCGAACAGCACGCAGGCGACGCCCGCGGGCGGCGCGCCCAACGACGTGGCGACCGGCGACTTCAACGGGGACGGCGTGCAGGACTTCGTGGTGGCCAACCAGGCGCTGGCCTCGTTCTCGGTCCTCATCTCGGGCGTGCGCACCGACTTCCCGGTCACCGGCACGGAGCCCGCGAACGTGTCGGTCGCGGACATGAACCTCGACGGCCGGCCCGACGTGGTCACCACCAACAAGGTGTCCAACGACATGAACGTGTTCCTGAACGTGATGGCGCTGCCGACCAACACGCCCACGTTCTCGGCGCCGGTGGTGTTCGCGATGGCCGGTACGCCGGGCCAGGTCGAGGCGCGCGACTTCAACGGCGACGGCAAGCCGGACATCGTGACGGTCTCGGAGTCCACGGGCAACATCCTGGCGCGGCTCAACACCACGACGCCGGGCGCCGGATTGTCGCTCTCCGGGGTGACGACGATCGGCGCAGGGCTGGCCAGCCCCGCGGGCTTCGCGGTGGCCGACTTCGATCGCGACGGTTTGCCGGACCTGGCGATCTCGGAGTCCGCGGCGGGCGCGAACCGCGCGCGGGTCTTCCGCAACACCACCGGGCCCGGCGGTGGGACCCCCGGGTTCACGCAGGTCGCGACGCTGAACGCCGGGACCCGCACGGTGGCGGTGGCCACCGGGGACCTGAACGGCGACGGGCGGCCGGACGTGGTGGTGGCCAACCGGCAGGACGACACGTTCACCACGTTCGTGGCCTCGGGCATCGTGGGGACGATCGGGTTCTCCGCGCAGCCGGCGCAGTCGACGGGCGCGGGCCCCGTGGCCATCGTGATCGCCGACCTGGACGGCGGCGGTGTGCCCGACGTGATCACCGCGAACGACGGCGCCTCGACCGTGTCGGTGCGCGTGAACCAGACGGTGCCGGGCACCGCGAACGTGACGTACTCCGCGCAGGCGGACCGACCGTGCGGCGCGACGCCGGGCACGCTGATCGCGCTGGACATCAACAACGACGGCAAGCAGGACCTGGCGGTGCCGAACCGCACCGGCGCCACCGTGACCCTCCTCACCAACCTCA
>VFMC01000465.1 GCA_006515795.1 Acidimicrobiaceae bacterium
CCGCGATTGCCGAGCGTGTCGGCCTCGTCGAAGAACGCGATCACGCCTCCGTAGCGCAACGACAGCTTGCGCAGCCGCCGGAACAGCAGGAACACCTTCAAGATGCCGATGCCGAAGAACATGTTGATGAACGCGCCCGGCTCGACGAACACGAACGGCTTACCGGTCTCGCCGGCGACGGCCTCGGCCATCAGGGTCTTGCCGGTGCCCGGAGGACCCCACAGCAAGATGCCGCCGGGAACGTGGCCGCCCTTGCTCTCGATCACCTCCGGGTTGTCCAGGAACACCACGTTCTCCTGCACGCGGGCCAACACCTTGTCCTGGCCGTACACATCGGTGAACCGGGTCTTGATGTCTTGTGGCATGAAGGTTTCGATGCCGCCACGCGACAACAGGTAGAAGATGCCGATGAACTGGAACATGCCGAAGAAAAGGCCGACGAAGATCTGGAAGAAGAACGGCAGGCCGCGAGATCCGAACGGTTCGTAGAGCAGCCGCTCGGGCGCCTCGGCGATGGCCGTGGTGAGGTTCACGCCCCACAGACCGGAGAACAGCGACATGATGATCAGCAGCCAGATCGAGATCCGCACGATGCGCGCCAGGCGGAACCGCAGCCACGGGTTGCGCTTGCCCCAGAAGCGCTCCCATCCTCCCCAGATCCGCCTGGTCCAGAACCCGTGGTAGCGGACCACGCGCTCGCTGATCAGGTTGTGGATCTGGCGGACGACCTCCAGGCAGGCGAGCACGATGATCCACCACTTGGCGTTCAGTTGGTCGCGGATCGCCTCGCCCCAGCTCATGATCGGCACCTGGCTGTGCTTCAGCGCGGTGAGGTACGCGAGCACCACGGCGAGGAGCACGAACACCTTGACGCGATCGAAGAACAGCAACTTGCGTCGCGTCTTCGGTTCACGCTCGTCGGGCAGCACCTCGTGGATCGTGATCACGTCGTTCGGGGCGAGGGGCGCGGTCACAGGTCGATCCTCCAGGATCCGAGGACGTCGAAGATGTCGTCGCGATAGGTGTCGAAGCACTTCGCAGTGCAGTACAGATCGAGGATGTACACCCTCTGCCGGGTGGGGTCGACGAACACTTCGCGTGCTTGCGAGAGCCACTCGTCGGCGGTGGTGTCGCGGTGGTTCCAGACCGCAACCGCACCGCTGATGCCGTCGTCGGTGCGCAGCGGTTGATCGGTGACCACCTCCCACGTGGACTCGAGGCCCGTCGCCGGGTTCACCGGGTCGAACTCCAGCCCGACCGATCGCACCGACGAGATCGATACGTTCTCGCTCAGGCCGGCGCTCAGGGCGATGATCTGGGCGGTGCCGACCGGCTTGTCGCCGTCGCCGAGGTCGATGTTGGCGACATCGGCGGGCTCGTTCGAGTCGATCGCCCACACCCGCAACGGTTGAGCGGTCGAGCCACCCGGCACGCGATCTTCGTAGAAGCCCTCGGTGGTGTCGGTCACCGTCCACGAACTGGGCACCTTGAAGTAGACGCCCTCGGCGGCGTCGTGCGGGTACTGGAACTCGGGCGAACCGCACGCGGTGAAGAGGAGCGCCGCCCCGGCGATTGCCGCCATTGATCGTTTCATCGTGGATCCATCGTTGCAGATGGCGGGGCGCAATGGCGCTTTTCGG
>VFMC01000466.1 GCA_006515795.1 Acidimicrobiaceae bacterium
GCCACCGCAGCCGCTCCCGATTCGGGTCCGGCCGGCGCGCCAGGTGCCGCGGTCGCCTCGCCGGGCACGGCCGCCGCGGCACGAGTCTTGTGATCGGCCATCAGGCCGGCGATCTGCTCGCGGGTGAGCGGGCCGCGCAGGTAGCTCATCGCCCACCGAGTCGTGAAGACCTCGGGCTGGTCCTTGCCGGCCCGTCGCAGCACGAACTCGCGCTTGGCCAGTCCGGCGATCGTGTCGCTGACGGCACCGACGTCGACACCACCCGATGCTGCCGTCATCCCGTCGAGCAGGCGTTGCTTGTCCTGCTCGGTCTGCAGCCGTCCGATCATCCAGGTGCCGGCGTTGGAGAGCGCCTTGTAGTCGACGTCAACCGGGTTCTGCGTGCTGAGGACCACCCCGACACCGAAGGCGCGGGCCTGCTTCATCAGGGTCATGATCGGCTTCTTCGTCGGCGGCATCGCCGTCGGCGGCAGGTAGCCCGCCACCTCGTCCATGTACAGCAGCGCGCGCAGGTCGGTGGTGCCGCTCTGGCGGCGCATCCAGGTGACGAGCTTGGACAGGATGAGCGTGGTGACGAACTGCCGCTCCTCGTCGCCGAGATGCGCGGTGGTGACGATCGCGCAGCGCGGCCCACCGTCGGCCGTGTGCAGCATAGTCTCGATGTCGAGCGGCTGGCCGTTCATCCACGAGCCGAATGACGGCGAGGCGAGCAGTCCGTTGAGCCGCATCGCGAACGCGGTGCGATCTTTCGGTGGGTAGAACGAGTCGAGCTCGAAGACGCCGAGCTTGCGGATCGGCGGGGTGAGCGCCATACCGACGAGAGCGGGCAGGTCGAGGCCGCGACCGTTCGACCACTCGTGCATGATCAGGTTGCTGAGCAAGATGTGCTCGCGACTCGACAGTGGATCGGCCTCGATGCCGACCAGGCTGAGCAGACCGCTCACGAACCCTTCGATCTCGTCGCCGATGGTCTCCGGATCGCTCATGTCGGCCGGGGCCTGCAACGAACCGACGATGTCGAGGCCTACGCCGCTCGCCGAGCCCGGCGTGTAGATGGTGAAGTCGACCTTGGCCCGCAATGCGCCGATGTCGGCGCCCGACAGGCCCCAGGCGCCGATGCCCGTGGTCCACGCCGCCGCCTGCGCGGCAGCGAACTCGGCCACCGTCTGACCGGCCTTGGCGGCATCGCCGTGGTTCACCCACGGCTCGAAATCGGAAGCGGCGAGACCCGGGAACCCGAGGCAGAGGTTGGTGAGATCGCCCTTCGGGTCGATGAGCAACGTGGGCACGCCTGCTCGGAGGGCCTCCTCGATGAGCACGATGCCGAGCCCGGTCTTGCCCGACCCGGTCATGCCGACGATCACCCCGTGGGTTGTGAGGTCGCTCGAAGAGACGATTGTGTTCGTGCCCGTGCGCTCGTGCCTGGTCGCGTCGATCTGTCCGCCGAGGAGGAAGTCAGCCATTGGCGCACGCTACCTCTCGCCGCCAAGCCCCCGCCCGAGTCCCCAACCCCCGCCCGAGTCCCCGGCCCCCGCCCGAGTGCAGGAAGGATGCCCGAGGGTTTCGGCGCACTTGGTTTCAGGGGGTGGTCGCGACGAGTCGTTCGAATCGTTGTGCTGGAGTCTGCC
>VFMC01000068.1:0-8363 GCA_006515795.1 Acidimicrobiaceae bacterium
CGGCGAGTTCGCGTGGGGCGCGCCGGCCGCGGCGTCGCCCGGAGCGATCAACGTCGGCCAGTCCTTCACCGGTTCGCCACCGCCGCCTCCCCCTCCCCCGCCGCCGCCGCCGTGCCCGGCCGCACCGGCGATCACCCCCATCGCCCAGGTGCAGGGCGCCGTCGAGACCAGCCCATGCACGGGCCTCACGGTCGCGATCGAAGGAGTGGTCGTGGGCGATTACGAGGGAGCCAGCCCGGCGCTGCGTGGCTTCTACGTACAGGAGCAAGATGATCAGCACGACGCCGACGCGGCCACATCGGAGGGCATCTTCGTCTTCAACGGCAACACCAACTCGGTCGCGCTGGGCGATGTCGTTCAGGTCACCGGCGCGGTCAGCGAGTTCCAGGGGCAGACCCAGGTGAGTGCCGCGGCCGGCGGCATCACGGTGACTGCCAACCTCGCGGCCGTCACGCCTGCCGCGCTGATGATGCCCTTCGCCGCTGCCGACTCGCTGGAAGCAGTCGAGGGCATGCTCGCCACGTTCGCGCAGCAGCTCACCGTCAGCGAGCACTTCCAGCTCGGCCGCTTCGGCGAGGTCGTGGTCTCGAGCGGCGGCCGCCTGGCCCAGCCGACCGCCATCGCCGAGCCCGGCGCCGAATCGGCCGCGGTGCAGGCCGCCAACAACCTCAACCGGTTGAAGGTCGACGACGCGTTCCAGAACCAGAACGCCGACCCGATCGTGCTCGGTCGTAGTGGAGCCCCGACCACGGCCGCCAACCCGTTGCGTGGTGGCGACACGATCGTGGGGCTCACCGGCGTGCTCACCTACACGTGGGCCGGCAACAACGCTTCGCCAAACGCCTATCGGCTGCGTGCGATCGGCGACCTCAGCGACAGCGGGCTGGTGCCAGGTGGCGCGTCACCGGCCTTCGTGGCCGCCAATCCGCGGCCGGCGGCTGCCCCGGCCGTCGGGGGCATCGATCGACGACAACGCGATCAAGTGCGGCCCGACGGGCTTCTTGCAGGAGTGCCGCGGTGCGGAGTCGGCCAACGAGCTCACCCGCCAGCGCGAGAAGCTGCTGAGCGCGATCGGCAAGATCGATACCGACGTCGTGGCACTGATCGAGCTGGAGAACACCACCGGTGTGGAGCCGCTGGCCGACATCGTGGCGGGGCTCAACGCCCGCGCCGGATCGACCGTCTGGGCATTCATCGACACCAGCACCATCGGCAACGACGTGATCAAGGTCGGCATCATCTACAAGGTCGCCGAGGTCACGCCGATCGGTGCGTCGGCGACGATCGACAGCGCCGTCGACCCCCGGTTCGACAGCTCCTTGAACCGACCGTCGCTGGCCCAATCGTTCGTCGACGGCACGGGCGAGGTGATGACAGTGGTGGTCAACCACCTCAAGTCGAAGAGCTGCACCGGTGCGACCGGCGCCCAGGCCGACCAGCTCGACGGCCAGGGTTGCTGGAACCCGGCTCGCACGCAGGCCGCAGCCGCGCTGGTTGATTGGCTGGCGGGTCACCCCACTGGAGTGGCCGACGACGACTACCTCGTGATCGGCGACCTCAACTCCTACGGCAAGGAAGACCCGATCGACGTGTTCGCCGATGCCGGCTACGTCGACCTCGCCCAGCGGTTCGCTCCGGGTGGCTACTCGTTCGTGTTCGACGGGCAGTGGGGTTCGCTGGACTTCGCGCTCGCGTCGCCTTCGTTGGCTACGCAGGCGACAGGCGCGAACGAGTACCACATCAACAGCGACGAGCCGAGCGTGTTGGATTACAACACCAACTTCAAATCTGCCGGGCAGCTTGTCTCGCTGTACGCACCCGACGAGTTCCGAACATCCGACCACGACCCTGTCGTCGTTGGACTGCGCTTGGCCGGCATCGACGAGACCCTGCTCGTGCTGCCCACCACGCTGCGTCCGGCGAACCACAGGTTGCGCCCGGTGATCGTCGGTGCGCTCACCCACTGGAGGTTCCTCGCTGCGACGATCACCAGCGTCACCTCCTCGGAGGCCGACAGCGGGGTGGGACCGGGTGACCGGCCCAACGACATCCAGCTGATCTCGCCGAACGTGGTGTTGCTGCGGGCCGAGCGATACGCGGCCGGCGGCCGCACCTACACGCTGACCGTGCAGATCAGCGACGGTGGCCAACTGGTCGTGAGGACCGCGCAGGTGCGCGTGCCCTAGCGAGGAGGCCGGAGGCGGGCCGGCTCACGACCGGAGCGTACCGCCGAGCTTGGCGACGACCGAAGATGCCTTGTCGCGCAACGCGGCGACGTCGACGTCGGTGAGGGTGCGATCGCCCGCCTGCAACCGGAGGCGGTAGGCGAGGCTCCGCGACCCCTCGGCGAGGCCCGCGCCACGGAACACGTCGAACAACGAGATGCCGGCGAGCAGCCCACCCGCAGCCTGCCGCAGCGCCTTCTCGACCCGCTCGGCAGGCACCGAGTCGGGGACTTGGAACGCGAGGTCGAGGTCGGTGCTCGGGAACCTGCTGATCGGTCTTGATTGGACGATCCTCGGCTCGTCGGCCAACAGGCGGCTCAGATCGAGCTCGAGCCAGGCGACGCGCTCGGAAACGCCCAGCGCGTCGAGCACGTCGGGATGGATCTCCCCGACCGCTCCCACGACATCACGACCAATCGACAGCACCGCCGACCTCGTGGGATGCATTCCCGCGGGCACGGCGGACTGATCGACTCGCGCCCCGAGGCCCATCGTCGCGGCGACCTCCCGCCACACCCGCATCGCCGCCGGAGCCTCCTGGCCGGCCAGCGCCACGGCCAGGCCCTCGTACTCGGCCGGGAGATCGCCGACGCGGTCGCCCGGCGGATAGACGTGTCCGATCTCGAACAGCGACACGCCGCTGCGACGGTGGGACTCGTTGAACGCGACCGCGCCCAGCAGGCCCGGACGCATCGATGGACGCAGAACGTCCTCGTCGGCTTGCAGTGGGTTGGTGATGCGGATCGCATCGGCATCCAACCCGGCGCCCACGAGATCGTCGACGTGGAGGAAAGACTCGGTGATCGCCTCGTCGAGCCCCAGGCCGAGAAGAACCTGGCGGAGCTGGCGACGGCGCTGCTGGCTACCGCTGAGGCGGCCGTGGAGGGTGCTGTCGGGCACGGTGGAGCTGGGTACGGCCTTGCCGATCGCCTCGTAGCCGTAGTGCCTGGCGACCTCCTCGATCACGTCGATCTCGGTCCAGCTGTCGGTGCGCCACGACGGCAGCTCGACGGTCATCCGGCCGTCTGCCGTGCCGCGGCTCCGATACCCGATCGGCCCGATGAGCGCCTCGATCCGGTTGGCATCGAGCGCCGTGCCGAGGATGCGATTGACCTCACTGACCCGTACCTCGGTGACGCGCTCGGCCGGCACGAGCGAGCCGTGCCGGGCGTCGATCATGCCATCGTGCACCACCAGATCGGGGCACGACTCGCGAAGGACCTCGACGAAGCGAGCCTGGGCGCGCTCGATTCCGTAAGGGTCGACTCCTCGCTCGAACCGGCCCGACGCCTCCGATCGCAGCCCGATCCGGTTCATCGTGCGGGTGATCCCCGTCTGTTCGAAGCAGGCGATCTCGAGCGCCACGGCGCTGGTGGTTTCGCCGATCTCGGAGTGGAGGCCACCCATGACGCCGCCGATGCCGATCGGTACGCCGGCGCCGTCGCAGATGAGCAGATCATCTGTGGTCATCGCCCGTTCCACACCGTCGAGCGTGGTGATCAGCTCACCATCGCCGGCGAGGCGGATGCGGAAGCCCGACGAACCGAGGGCATCGAGGTCGTAGGCATGGTTGGGCTGGTTGAGCTCGAGCATCACGTAGTTGCTCGCGTCGACCACGTTGTTGATCGGGCGCATGCCTGCCGCGGTGAGGCGCCGGGCGATCCACGCCGGTGACGCGCCGACGACGAGGTTCGACAGCACCAGGGTGGTGAACCGCGGGCATCGTTCGCCGTCGAGCAACTCGACGGTCGCCGAACGTGCCGAGCCGGTGGCTGCCAACGGCGCCGGCGCCGGTGCCATGGCGATGCCGAGCTGGCCGGCCACGTCGCGGGCTGCGCCGAGATGACCCCAGCAATCAGGACGGTTGCGGGTGAGCTCGACGTCGAAGACGACCTCGGTCTCGATGCCGAGCGCCTCGCCGTAGGGAAGGCCCAGCGGTGTGTCGTCGGCGAGGATGAGGATGCCGGTCT
This sequence comes from Acidimicrobiaceae bacterium, assembly GCA_006515795.1. GTDB lineage: Bacteria > Actinomycetota > Acidimicrobiia > Acidimicrobiales > Ilumatobacteraceae > VFMC01. The sequence continues at coordinate 4,196 of VFMC01000068.1, forward strand.
GATCAGCGCCGAGCCCGAGCTCGCTGGCCGAGCACAGCATGCCCTGCGACTCGATGCCGAGGATCGGACGCGGTTCGATCGCGCGACCGTCGGGCATCACCGTTCCAGGGGTGGCGAGAGGGACGACGTCGCCGGCGACCATGTTGAACGCGCCGCACCAGACATGGCGTTCGACCCCATCGCCGGCATCGACCCAGACACGGTGGACCTTGGCCGCGTCGGGGTGGCGTTCGGTGCGCACCACGCGAGCGGTGATCACGCCTTCGACCGTGAGGCCGGCGACCAGCACCTGCTCGACCTGCAGGCCGAGGGCGGTCATCGTCGACGACAGCGCCTCGACATCGGTACCGATCGGCGCCAGGTCGTTGAGCCAGGAGAGCACGAGCTTCATGTGGACCTCAGGCTCAGAACTGCTCGACGAAGCGGATGTCGTTGCTGTACATGTCGCGGATGTCTTCCACACCGTGTCGTTCGCGGGCCATGCGGTCGATGCCGAAGCCGAAGGCGAACCCGCTCCACTGCTCAGGATCGAGCCCACCGGCGCGGAGCACGTTCGGGTGCACCATGCCGCAACCTCCGAGCTCGATCCACGTGCCGTCGGGGCGTTGGATGTCGAACTCGGCGGATGGTTCGGTGAAGGGGAAGTAGTTGGGCCGCAACCGGCTGGTGAAGGCGCCACCGAAGAACGCCTTGGTGAAGGCGTCGATCGTGCCGGCCAGATGGGCCATGGTGATGTCCCTGTCGATGACGAGCCCCTCGATCTGATGGAAGACCGGCATGTGCGTAGCGTCGGGCGTGTCGCGCCGGAACACCCGGCCGGGCATGATCATGTAGATGGGTGGCTCGACGGTCTGCATCACCCGGATCTGAACGGGCGACGTGTGCGTCCGCAGCAGCACCGACCCGTCGTCGCGATAGTCGGTGAAGAGGGTGTCGAACCCGCTCCGCGCCGGATGGCTGCGGGGCATGTTGAGTGCCTCGAAGTTGTAGAAGTCGGTTTCAACCTCGGGGCCCTCGGCAACCTGGAAGCCGAGCCCGATGAAGACGTCCTCGAGTCGCTCCCACGCCTGGGTGACCAGATGGGCGTGCCCTCGTCGCGGCGCGGTCAGCTCCTCGGTGAGATCGAGGCGCTCGGCAGCCAGCACCCGCGTGCGCTCGGCGGCGGCCAAGACGACTCGCCGCGCGCCGATCGCGCCGGTGATCGTGGCCGCGGCAGCGTTCAGCGCTTGGCCGGCAGCCTTCTTCTCATCGACCGTCGCCAACGAGGCGAGCGAGGTCTTGAACGAGGCGAACGCCCCCTTCTTCCCCAGCAGTTCGGCGTCGAGACGGTCGATCTCGTCGAGCGAAGTAGCGAGCTCGATCCGCTGCAGACCGCTGTCGCGAACCGCTGTCACTTCGTCCAACATGCGAGCGCACACGCTAGCCGCGGGCCCGTTGACGAGCTACTTCGAATACCAGCACCGTCGCCGCCATCGCCACGTTCAGGCTCTCGGCCCGACCCTGGTGGGCGATGGTGATCCATTCCGACACCGGAGCGTCATCGCCGAGGCCATGAGCCTCGTTGCCGACGACGATCATCGACGGCCCGGAGAAGTCGGCGTCGGTGTAGGGCATGCCGTCGTGCGAGCTGGTGCCGTAGCTACGCAAGCCTGGCATCGCCAGCACGTCGGCGAGTTCGGCATCGACCACCACCGGCACCTCGAACAGGGCGCCGGCGGAGGATCGAACCACCTTCGGATTGAACACGTCGACGGAGCCGGCGGTGAACACGACCGCCTGAGCGCCGGCGGCCTCGGCCGAACGCAGCATGGTGCCGGCGTTGCCGGGATCGCCGATCCGGTCACCGACGAGCACGAAGGTGCACCCACTCAGATCGGACAGCGTGCTGACCCGGCGCCGGACCACGGCCATGACCGGCTGCGGGCTCTCGGTGCTGGCCACCCGCTCCATCACGTTCGGAGCGAGCTCGAACACCGGCGCCTCCGGAGGCTGATACGACCAGTTCCCGTTGGCCACGAACACGGCCTCCAGCTCCCAACCGCTGGCCACTGCGTGATCGACGAGCGTCGGCCCCTCCACCACGAACGCGCCTTCGTCGAGACGCGCACTGCGGCGCCCCAAGAGGCGCCGCAGTCGCTGAACCTTGGGGTTCGAGTACGTGAGCTGTTCGCTCAGAGCGCCGCCTTGGCGGCGACGACCAGTTGACCGAAGGCGTCGATGTCGTGCACGGCGAGATCGGCGAGGATCTTGCGGTCGACTTCGATCCCTGCGGCGTTCAAACCGGCGATGAACCTGCTGTAGCTCATGTCGTGGATGCGGCAGCCGGCGTTGATGCGCTGGATCCACAGGCGACGGAACTCGCCCTTCTTCGCCCGGCGGTCGCGGAACGCGTACTGCCCGCTCTTCATCACCTGCTCGTTCGCGGCGCGCACGGACCGGCTCTTGTTGCCGTAGTAGCCCTTCGCGCGCTCCAACACCTGTCGGCGACTCTTCTTGGCGTTGACCGCCCTCTTAACTCGTGCCATCGTGCTTTCCTCTCTCGTTCAGTCAGATCTCGTCCGGCCGGCTGTGGGCTGTCCGGTTCGTGGTGTGATCAGCGCTCGCCCAGCAGGCGCTTGATCTTCTTGGCATCGCCGGGGTGCACGGCAACCATGCCGTCGAGACGGCGGGTGCGCGTGGACGGCTTCTTCTCGAACAGGTGCTGACGGTTCTGCTGCAGGCGCCGCAGCTTTCCGGTACCGGTCTTGCTGAACCGCTTTGCCGCGGTCTTGCTGGCCTTCATCTTGGGCATGGTGGTGTCCTTGTTGGGTGCGATCACTGATCGGTCGAACGGCTGACGCTCGACCGGGAGGAGTCAGACGACGTCGGGCGCCGGCGCCAGCGATGATGCGTCGACCACCGGCTCGGGCTCTGCGGCCTGAGCCGGAGCTTCGACCGGAGTGGCCGGTGCTGCATCGCTGATGCGTTCGCTCTTCGAATCTGACTTCTTGGGGGCTGCTTTCTTTTCTGGAGCGATCACCATCGTCATGTTGCGACCTTCGAGCCGGGCATATGCCTCGACCTTTGCGATCGGTCCCAGTTGTTCGATGACCGCATCGAGGATCTTCGAGCCGAGCTCCGGGTGGGCCATCTCGCGGCCTCGGAACTGAAGGGTCACTTTCACCTTGTGGCCGTCGTGCAGGAAATCGTGCATGTGACGGACCTTGGTGTCGAAGTCACCCTTGCCGATCTTCGGACGGAACTTCACTTCCTTGATCGACACCTGGATGGTCTTCTTACGAGACTCCTTGGCCTTTTGGCTCTCCTCGTAGCGGAACTTGCCGTAGTCCATGATCCGGCACACGGGCGGGTTGGCCATCGGGGCGACTTCGACGAGGTCGAGATCGAGTTGACGAGCCAGGGTGAGCGCTTCGGGAAGCGCCTTGATCCCGAGTTGATCACCACTCGGGCCGATGAGGCGGACCTCACGGGCACGGATGCGATCGTTGTACCGGTGTTCTGGTGTCTGCGGCGGTGCTATGGCTGTTCACTCCTGTGCAATGGGTTTGTCCTCCCAGTCGGGTCTACGTTTCGCGAGGCGAAGCCGTCGACACGGCGAGGACGAACCGATGGGATCATCTGCCCACGGAGCGCTTCGTCATGCTTGGACCCGGGCGCACGAGGAGTGGCCGGGTGGGGGAACAAGCCCCACTTCACGTCAGTTGTCGGCCGATAGGGTACCAAAAGTGATTCGAGCCGGCATCCGAGCCGGCATCCGAGCCGGCATCCGAACCCGAATCAGACGTCGACGCCGAGTTCGACGCCACCCGCGAGATGATCGAGGAGACCCGTCGCCGGCTCGGCGAGGTGCCGGCCGAGGTAGTTGTGACGAACCACGTGATGGGGCTCTACGAGTTGGCGGCGATCCACCTCGGCGGTGCCTCGCCCGATCTGCGCCAGGCGGCATTGGCGATCGATGCGCTGGCCTGTCTGGTGGAAGGGCTCGGCGACCGGATCGGACCCGACGCCGCCACGATGCGCGACGCGTTGGCCAACATCCGCCTCGCCTTCGTCCAGATCAAGAGCTCCAACCCCTGATCTCCCCCACCCGAGTCCCTGCTGCCCACCCGAGTCCCTGCTGCATGGCCGAGGGTCCCGGTGCACCCAGGGTGGCGCGAATCACTCGGGT
>VFMC01000068.1:8422-9152 GCA_006515795.1 Acidimicrobiaceae bacterium
CGCACCACCACTCCCTCCCTCCTGAGCTGCGCCGCCTGCACCCGCTCATGTCCGGGAACCAGCCGTCCCTGGCAGTTCACCACCCGCCACCAGGGCAGATCGGCGTCGCGACTCGTCGCCAGCAGCCGCCCGACGAGCCGACTGAGCTTCGGGTAACCGGCATCCTCGGCGATGTCACCGTAGGTGCTCACCTCGCCGGCGTGCAGCGAACGGATGACCGCCAGGATCCGTTGGTCGCGCTCGTTCATGCCGGTGTGATCGAAGCGGCCTCGTATCGGCCGAGCTTGGCGAGGAACTGGAACCGCACCCGCGCGCCGACCTCGATCGTTCGCGACCCGTCGGCGACCGCGATGCAGTGGAACGGCACGAGCGATCCGTCGTCGGCGCGGATCTCGCCGAGCCCGACGGTGGCATCGAACTGCTCTACCACGCCGCGGCACGTCCCGTTCACGGGATGATCTTCGAGATCGGCAACTCGAGGATGCCCGACGCCCCCGCATCCTTCAGCGCGGGGATCAAGGTGTTGATCTGGTTCTTGGCGACCACGGTCTCGACCGCGAACCCGCCGTCGCCGGCGAGCTCGCTGACCGTGGGTGCCTTGAGCGACGGCAGCAGCGCCAGCACCTCGTCGAGCTGCTCGGCGCCGACGTTGAGCTTGACGAGCACCTTCCCCCTTGCATCGAGGGTGCCGTTGAGCAAGGTCATCAGCTGGTTCATGGCGTGACGTTTT
>VFMC01000069.1:0-12112 GCA_006515795.1 Acidimicrobiaceae bacterium
CGAGCAGGCGGCGTTGATGTCGAACGCGCCGCACCTGAGTCCGAGCTCGTTGGCCACGCCGGGCGAGCTCGCCGGAACGGCTCGATCGGGAGTGGTTGTGGCGAGCACCAGGGCGTCGATCGTGGCGGGATCGACGCCGCTCATCTCCAACGCCTTGCGGCCGCTCTCGACGGAGAGATCGGTCGTGGTGCCTCCGACGTGGCGTTCGTGGATTCCGGTTCGTTCGACGATCCATTCGTGCGACGTGTCGAACATCTGCTCGAGGTCGTGGTTGGTGAGCACCTTCGGCGGCAGCGCGGTTCCCCAACCGGTGATGATGCCGCCGCGCACTCCGGCAGGAACCTTGGGCATGTCAGACCGTCCTCAACCAGGCGATGGGTTGGCGAAGCGTGACCCGTTCGCCGGCGACGGCGATGTAGCTCTGCAGCACGCCGTCGAACGGTGAACGCACTTCGGTGTCGCCGATGTGCCCGATCACGGTGCCAACCTCGATCGGTGACTGATCGGCGACGCCACAGGGTTCGAACACGCCGGCCGCTGGGCTGACCACCAGCCGCTCGACGGCGAACAGGTGCTCGCCTTCATGCAGTGGCGCGGTGGCTGGGGCCGCAGCACGCACCCAATCGAGGAGCTTGTCGAGATCTTCGGGCGTGGAGATAGAAGTTGTGCGCACTGCGTCGACGGTGCGCTTGGCCATGCCGGTGAGCACGGCGCCGGGGCCGAGCTCGACGAAGTCGGTCACACCGAGCGAAGACAGCGTGAGCAGGCAGTGCTTCCATCGCACCGGGCTGCTCAGCTGTGCCGAAAGCAGGCTCGACCAGTCGTCGCCGGTGTCGTGGGCGAGCGCATCGACGTTCGAAACGACCGGCACCTCGGTGTCGCGGGGGTTGGCCTCGGCGATCGCCTTGCGCAGGCGATCACGGGCCGGAGCCATGTACGGCGTGTGGAACGCGCCGGCGACCGGCAGGGCCATGACCTTCTTCGCGCCGAGCTCGCGGGCCTCTGCCGAGGCCCGCGCAACACCCTCCGGTGAGCCGGCTATCACGACTTGGCCGGGCGCGTTGAAGTTGGCGACCCACACGTCGCTGTCGGCGCGGCGGCAGGCCACTTCCACCAGGTCGTCGTCGAGACCGAGCACCGCCGCCATGGTTCCAGGGTTGTCGTGGCCGGCCTCGTGCATCGCGTCGGCGCGTTCGCACACGAGCCGCACGCCTTCGTCGAACCCGAGCGCGCCGGTAGCGGTGAGCGCGGTGTACTCGCCGAGGCTGTGACCGGCACAGAAGCTCGGCTCCACCCCGAGTCGCTCCACTGCGTCGAGCACGATCAGGCTGGAGACGAACGTGGTGAGCTGAGCGTTGCGAGTGTCCTTGAGCTCGTCGGCATCGGCATCGAGCAGGAGGCGGGCGACGTCGCGTTCGGCCACCTGCGATGCCTCCTCGACGAGCTCCCAGCTCTCGTGATCGACCCAGGGTCGACCCATGCCAGGTCGTTGCGAACCCTGACCTGGAAAGGTGAATGCAAGCATGGTGCTCGGCGGTGCTCCTCGTGTGGGTGTTCCCCGGCGGGAAACCCTAGACGGCGCGCTGGGAAGGCCGCGTACTACCCGTGGGTAACCGTTCGGTCCGGGCTATCGTGTCGCCGTCACTCGCCCGAGTGGCGGAACGGCAGACGCGACGGACTCAAAATCCGTTGTCCGAAAGGGCGTGTGGGTTCGAGTCCCACCTCGGGCACCGAGGAAACGGCCGGCTCAGCCGCCATTTCGCCGAGTCGGCAACGAGCGGCTTGGGATCGCGGCGGGACCGTCGACGGGTGGGTTGTGGAGCGGCGGAGCGTCCGTCAGGTGCCGAGCAGGTAGGCGACGAGCGCCGCGATCTCCTCGGACGTGAGGCGCAGCTGCGGCATGCCGGAGGTTGGGCCCATCCCGCCGGCAAACGCCGGCGAGGTGAAGGCGGCGGGCGCCGCCATCGACTCGGCGAGGTAGTCGGTGGCGCTCATTGCCGGCTTGCGATCACCAGCCCATGACGAGGCGTCATCGAGCTGGGGGAACGCTTCGAACAGTGCCTGGGTGTCGGGGCCCGTGTGGCACGTCGCGCAACCTTTGGCAGAGAACAACTCGGCACCGCTCGCACGCTGCTGCGGCGCCGCCTCGCTCTCGCCCCGACTCCAGGTCGCAACGGTGACGACGCCGAGCATGACCGCTGCCATCGCGGCCCATCGCCCCATCGGGCTCACGGCATGGCCAGCCTGGCGCGACGCCGGGTGACGAGGAAGTCGGCGATCGCCAGCGCGGCGAGCCCGATCGTGAGCGCGAGCGTCGCCAGACGCGCCGTCGGCCAGACGCTGTCAGGTCGGCCGCTGGCAACGCCCACCTCGAGCGTGCCCAATGGCTGCGGCCCGAACCACCCCATCCGGATGCTCCACACGTAGGTGCCCGCGGCGGGGAACTCCACGGTGGCGACGTAGCGGCCGACGGTGCCCTCGCCGACGGCCGGGAAGAACTCGGCGGAGCCGTCGGCCCGCCCGATCTCGATTCCGACCTCGTTCGCCGGGTCTCCTAGAAGGTCCACCGGCGTCACCCCGTGCTGCAGGATCGTGAAGCCCACCGTTGCACGTTCTCCCGCCATTGCGACGGGGACGGCGTCGAGAGATCCGACTGCCCAGCCGCCCGCCGACGCGATCGAGCTGTCGCCAACGAGGATGCCGAGCGCGAGCAATGCGACGACGAGCGGTCGGAACGATCGATTCGACCGGTGCGGGCGAGGACGGCTATGTGTCATGCCCGTCCGACACCGCGGCGGCCGATCCGGTTCCCATGGCGAGTTCCGCGACGGCAGCGCCCTGGTCGCGAGGTTCGCACCGTCGGTGACGATCGCCGGGTGGCGTCTCCAGACCGGGCTTCCCACCGCCCACCTCCGAACTCGCGAACGAGACCGCAACACTGACCTGATCCGTGCCCGTGATCCGCGGCGAAAGTTGAGCATGTCGCGTTCCGTTGGGGTGCTGCTGGTCCTCGTCTCGGTGGCGGTAGGTGCTCCGACTCCCACGGTCAACGTCGAGGCGTTGACCAGGTTCCTTGAAGATCGGTTGGCCGAGTCCGGTGCCGAAGGTGGATTGGTCGCGGTGTCGAAGGGTGGGGCCGATGCCACCATCGTGTCGGCCGGCGTGACCGACGCGTCGAGCGCCACGCCCGTGCCGATCGACGGGGCGCTACCCGTGGCCAGCATCACCAAGTCGTTCGTCGCCGCGGTGCTGTTGAGCCTGCAGCGCGACGGGTTGGTCGAACTGGACGATCCGCTGGGCGACTACGTCGACTGGCCCGATGGTGAGGCGATCACCGTCCGGCAACTGCTCGACCACACGAGTGGGGTCGGGCCGTGGGGCAACGCCACCGACCCCACCTCACGGTTTCTCGACACTGTGCTGTCGGACCTGACCACCAATCGAACCCTGTCCAGCGTCGTCGAGTCGCTCCGTGACGTGGAGCCCATCGGCCAACCCGGATTCCAGACCTACTACAGCAACCTGAACTACCTGCTCGCCGGACGCGTCGCCGAGGTCGCGTCCGGGCTGCCGTTCGCGCGGTTGTTCACCGAGCGGATCACCGCACCACTCGAACTCGCCTCCACGTACTATCCGGCTGGCGAATCGCCAACCAGTGGGCCGGCGCCGCTCCCGGGAAGGTTTGAGTTCGAGGAGGGTGTTCTGGTCAGCACTACGGCGTATTCGAACGTGGGCTTCCTGTCGTTGCTCGGGCCGTCGGCCGCAGGGATCTCGTCGGCCGCCGACCTGATGCGATGGGGTGACGCCCTGTTCCGCGAACGACGGCTCGGGCCTGTCGACCTCTCGCCGATGCTCGATGTTCGACCCGGCGGTTACGGGCTCGGCGTGGCCGGCGTCGATCCCACGGCCGGATCGTGCGTGTTCGAAGGCTGCCCGACCGGCGCCAAGTTCGAGGTCCTCGCTCTCAACGGCGAGGTACCGGGCAGCTCCACTCGACTCTGGTACGACCCGTCAACGGACACGCTGGTGCTCCTCTACCTCAACCGCGACGGCTCCGAGCTCGATGGTCCGATGCTCGAGCTCCTCGCCCTCGCCCGCACACCTTGAACGACCCTCTCGGACCCGGGAACAGTCCCCGAGCCGTTGACCCCGGAGGTGGATCACCCGCATGGCGAACGATAGATGCGCCCGAGGTCGCACGATCGGCGAATCGGCATCAGTGCGCGTCGTAGGTCGCAAGCTCGTCGTCGGTCGGTGGCTGGTAGATCCTCACCCACTCGTCGAGTTCATGACGGCGGATCGATCGTGACCCCCAACGCCCCTCGAGATCCCGTTGCACGATGCGCCGCCACAGTTCATCGGTATCAGCAGAGACGTAGCGGAGCTCGACTGATGCTCCGATCGACCTGGCGGCATCCCGCAACGCATCGCGCTCTTCTCGGGCCCACACGCCCCACTCGATGACTACGTTGGTCCCGGCGCGAAGCATGTCGAGGGACAACGTCAACTGGAAGGCCTCGATCCGAGCGCGGACCGACTCATCCCAGAGGTCGATGCCGGACGCCACCATCCAGTCGTCTGGACACATACGACACGCTGACATCGAGGTGGCCAGGGCGGTCGCCAAGGTGGTCTTGCCGCTGCCCGGCAGGCCCGTGATGACGACGAGCCGGCCGCGTGAGCGAGTCGCGTCGGCGCCCATTGACCCATGCTTCCATGCACCGCCCTCTCCTGCCGATGCCCATTTCTGCATCCACAAGCGGGACGGTTGATTCAGCTCGCCTACTCGTAGGGCTCGGACGAATCAACGTGATAGATCGTCGCCTCAGGAGGCGCGACGAGCGCGCCGTCGAATGCGGCCATCGCGGCGTCGACCTCGGGCAACGCCTCCTGACGGTCGAGCGCGGTGCGGTCTTCGAATACCTCGGTCGCGATGAACGCGTTTGGGTCGAGAAGGTCTCGACCGATGTCGAACGAGATGACGCCTGGGACCACCTGGCTTGCGGACTGCACCGCGGCGAGTAGGCCCCTGACCTCTTCGGCGTTGTCTGGTGAGCACCGCAATTTGAACCGCACGACGATCACAGCCACCTCCTCGTATCAGCGGACGCTGGCGCAACAAGTTACCACTCCCGCCGGGGCGGGGGCGTTCACGTGAGGAGCCGGTCTTGGCCGCGAGCACGGACATATCGACGGCTCGGGTCGCGCCGCAGCGCGGTGGTGGTGTCCCCAATGCGACGTGCATATCGACGTGGGTCATCGCCCCGAGGTGCCTACTTGGTCGGGGTTCGGTCGTGTGGGTCGTCGTCGTCGTTGTTGTTGGTGGGGTCGTTGCGGCAGCGCCAGCGGAGGCGGACGCGGAGTTCGTCGAGGCGGGTGAGGGTGCGTTCGGGTTGGGGGTTGGCGTCGTGGTCGTGGAGGTGGTGGTTGCGGTTGTGGGTGGGGCATTGGAGGCGGCCGTTGAATTGGCTGGTGGGGCCGTGGTTGGCGTAGGGGGTGATGTGGTCGATGTCGCAGCGGTCGGCTGGGATGTCGCATTGTGATGGGTGTTGGCAGCGTCGGTCGCGGATTTGGATGGCCCGGCGGACTGCGCCGGTGAAGTTGCGTCGGGATGAGACGGCGACGATGGTGGAGGGACCGTCGAACAGTACTGATTCGATGTCGGCTTGGGTGAGGTGGGTGGTGAGTGTGTCGGGGGTGATGACGATGCCGTTGCTGAGTTCGCAGAGTCGTTCCAGGGTGCGGTCACCGATGAGCACGCTGAACAGTGGTCGCGGTCGGCGTCCGTTGGCGGGTGCGGTTGCGGAGCGCTGCGCCATCTCGATCAGGGCTGCGGCTCGACGTTGTGCCGGGTCGCGGTCGATGCCGGCGGCCCGGTCGGCGAGGCGGATCTGGTCGGCGAGTCGTAACAGTTCGTTGTCGATGATGGTGCCACCGATCGGATCGAAGACAGCATCGATCACGAAGGTGTCATCCAGGGTCCGTGAGGCATGCAACCGCGACCCCATAAACGGCGGCAGACCAGCAGCCGACGATCCCTCGGCCGGCCGATCGGCAGCATCGGCATCGGTGTCGGCGGTGTCGCTGGTGGCGGCGTCGCTGGTGGTGTCGGTGGCGAGTTCTTCGTCGGCGTGGTTGGCCCAGTAGTGGACAACCCGGGCTGCGTCGGTGAAGCACAGTGCGCAACACTCGTCGACGAGCAGTGCTTCGTCGCGGTCGAACAGTGCTCGCCGGGCGGGGGTGTTGACGTGAGCGAGCAGATCGAGATGATCGATACTCAACCGGCCGGCGGTCACCGCCTCGCGGGTAGCGCTCATCTGGCCGATCCGTCGGGCCCGGCACATCTCGGTGCGTGATGATCGCAGCGACGACCGGGTCTCACGGGCCAGACGATGCGCGGCGCTGCGCGAACCGTCGCCGTCCCAGATGCCGCGTCCGTCCCACTGCGCCAGCAACCCGGCCGCGACAACAGCCAAGCGTGATCGCTGCGCCTGCAACCCGACGATCAACTCGTGCAACAACACGTCGTCAAGCCCGGCCGGGTCGAGTTCGACCAGCTCGCCGACACCCTCGCGCAGCAAGACACCAGGCCCCGCCGACCCCGCCGACCCCACCGATCCAACCGTCTCGCCTGCCATCACCCCATCCTCGCAAAAGGGTGTCACGGTTGCGCTGCGCTCACGTCACCGTGGTCCTCGTGTCGAAAGAGACATCGCGCCGCATCGCGACCTGGCCTCGGCGACGTCGACCTGAAAGCTGGCGTTCGTCGATCACCCATATGCGTAGTGGGTTCGCGATGAACCCTTGCCCGTTGGGCGACGTACCCACCATGCCGACCTTTTCCGCCCGCAGCGCCGCTCCGGTGATTGGGTCGGCCGGCCAGCTGAGCTCGATCTCGACTCGCCGGCTCTCGCTCAGGGCAGCCGAGAAGTAGCGGGGACAGTTCTGGTCGTCGGGCTTGCGGTGCCAACTCGCGGGAACACGCATCGTCGTACCTCCGAGCCGTTGACGGCGAGCCCACGTCTCGGGCCACAGCACTCAGCTCAGACGTCGGCGGCGAAGAGGCAGAACGGGTGCCCGGCCGGGTCGAGCATCACCCGGACACCCTCTTGCGGCTGATGCGCGGCGAGCGTTGCACCGACTTCGAGCGCCCACTCGACGCCGACTTCGAGGTTCTCGACGGCGATGTCGAGGTGCATCATCATCGGCTGCTCGCCGGCGACGGGCGGCCAGGTCGGCGGCATGTAGTGCTGCTCCCACTGGAACTCGATCTTGAGGTCCCCGGCCGGCGACCTGAGCTTCGCCCACCCGTCCTCGGGCGGATAGCCAGGCCGCGGACCCTCGCACTCGACCATCGTCCACCCCAGCATGCGTTCGTAGAACCTTGCCAGCCCGACAGGATCAGCCGCGTCGAGAACGGGCCCAGTGATTGCCATGCGTGGTCTCATCGCCGGCGTCCTCCTCGAGTGCTCCGGTCCATCTTCGTCCTCGTCCACCCGACCCGACAAGGGGCTCGACGGCGCCACTTGCACAGGTCACCGGGTCAACGCGACGCCGTGATCACAACAGGTCGTCGACGGGCACCGGCAGCGGGATCCGCCAGCTCGGGTAGTCGTTCGTGCCCGGCAGGTTCGGCTGCCGTGTGGCTCCGGCGAGGTCGTCGGTGGTGATGAGCCGCAGCCGCGCCGGCGACTGCAGCAGCGCTTCGTGGGCGGCGGCGACGGCCTCATCGGCAGTGGTCGCGAGGGGGGCCACGGCCGCCAGGCGAACTCGTTCCGGGTCTGACCCCGGCCGCGCGAAAGTCCCGGCGATGGTGGGCAGGTCGTGGGTGGAGATGGTGGCCAACGTCTCGGCCGGCCATTGCGATGGTGGTGTGCTCTCGAACCAGAGCACCTTGGTGCCGATGATGTTCCGCTCGGCCAGCATCGTGCGCACGTCGGGCTCCACCGTGCCGAGGTCCTCACCGATCACGAACGCCCCAGCCCGTGTTGCCTCCAGGCAGACGATCGCGAGCAGTTCCTCGGCAGGGAACCTCACGTAGGCGCCGTCGCTCGGCTGGCCGTCGACGGGAATCCAGAACTGGCGGAACAACCCCATCACGTGATCGATGCGCAGTCCCGCCATTCCTCGGAACGCCGACCGGAGCGTGTCGATGAACGGCGCGTAGCGTGCGGCCCGCAGCCGCCAGGGAACGAACGGCGGGATGCCCCAGTTCTGGCCGGCGGCGTTGAACGGATCAGGTGGTGCCCCGATGCGGATGCCATCGGCAAGATCGGCGCGGAACTCGTGGGCGTCGGCGCCGTGCGGCGCGAAGCCCACTGCGAGATCGCCGATCAGGGCGATGCCGGTCTGGGCGACGGCTTCGACCTGGGCGTCGATCTCTTCCTGCAGCCACTGGTGGAACCGAGCGCGGTGAAGGAGCTCGGGGTCGCTCGCCGGATCGGGCAGGGGGTCGGGCCAGCGTGCGGGATCGTCGCGCAGCACGTCGCACAACGCGTTCCAGGTGGCGATCGACCCAGGCTCCGGCGGTGACTCGACGGCGTCGAAGGCTGCCTCCAGCACCGATCGCTTGGCGATCCAGACGTCGTCGTAGTCGATCAACCGGTCGGCCGCGCCGCGGAGGTGCGCCGGCGGAGCAACACCGAGGCCGAGCAGCACCGGGTTCCGGGCCCGTCGCGAACTGGGGTAGTAGGGGCTCGGCTCCTGGGGCAACGTCGGCGCCGGTTGGTGCAGCGGGCTCATCAGCAAGGCGCTGGCACCGACCTCGACCATCCGCTGCGCCAGCCGGCGAAGGTCGTGGAGGTCGCCGACCCCCCACGATCGATCGCTCCACAGCGCGTAGACCTGGGCGGCGACACCCCACCCGGCAGGAGCAGTCGGGCACGCCCGCGGGTGCACGACGAGTCGCGTGACCGGGCCTCCGTCGACGGGTACGAGATCGTGGTAGCCGAGCGGCAAGTCGGATGGCAGGCGATCGATCACGCCCAGCGACGCCCCGGACTCGAGGTGCAGCTCACACGGGTTCCAGAGACCGTGCTCGGTACCCTCGACCACGAACCACAGCGGCGACGTCTCACCGATGTCGCCCATCGCCGAGCGCAACCGCGCTCTCGTGGCTGCCGACGTCGGATGCCAGGTGCCGTCGAGATCGTGATACCCGTCGGTGATCCCCCATTCGTCGTGCACGTCGCCATTGTGTCGCCTCGGCCCGTGGAAGAGAGTCACCGGCCAGGGGCGGGGAACCTTCCTACACTCACCGCCGTGAGCAAGCGGTTGATCGAACGTCGTCTGCGGCAGACCTCGGCTCGTCTGCGCACCCTGCGCGAGGAGTTGCGAGTCATCGACGACCAGCTCGCTCACCTGGCCGACGACGCCGGCGATCTCCAGATCCGCGCCATGGTGGCCGACTCACCGGGCGCCGGAGCGGACTATCGCCGGGCCCAGGAGCACGCCGACGCCATGTCGGCTCACCGCGAGCACGTGCTCGCCACCATCGCCGAGCTGGAGCGGCGCCAGGACCGACTCCTCGACGCGATGCCCGAGCGCTGACACCGTCGGTCGTCTCGCGCCGAACCACGTCGCCGCGTGCTTGAATGGCGCCGGGCCAAAACGTGAAAGGACACCATCCGTGACCATCCGCGTGGTGATCGCAGAGGACGAAGCAATCATTCGTCTCGATCTCAAGGAGTCCTTGGAAGAGGAGGGGTACGAGGTCGTCGGCGAAGCAGGCCGCGGCGACCACGCGATCGAGCTCGTTCGCACGCTGCGTCCCGACCTCGTCATCCTCGACATCAAGATGCCGGTCGTCGACGGGCTCACCGCAGCACGAACGATCGCCAACGAACGCATCTGTGGCGTGCTGATGCTCACCGCTTTCAGCCAGCGCGAGATCATCGAAGAGGCGCGCGACGCGGGTGCGCTCGCATATCTCGTGAAGCCGTTCCAGAAGAACGACCTCATCCCGGCGATCGAGGTTGCGATCGGCCGGTTCCGCGAGCTGCAGAGCCTCGATGGCGAGGTCGACGCGCTCGGCGAACAGTTGGAGTCGCGCAAGATCATCGACCGCGCCAAGGGTGTGCTGATCGACGAGTGCGGGTTCCGCGAGCAGGAGGCGTTCACGTTCATCCAGCGCAGCGCGATGAGCGAACGGTGTCGCATGCGTGATGTCGCCGAACGCATCGTCGCCGGCACTCTGCGGCCCTGAGCGCGCCCACATGAAACTGCTGTTGCTCGATGGCAACTCGCTCACGTATCGAGCGTTCTTCGCGTTGCCCACCGACATGGCCACTGCGAGCGGTCAGGTCACCAATGCCGTCTTCGGTTTCACATCGATGCTCATCAACCTGCTGAAGGACCACCGGCCGGACGGCATCCTCGTGGCGTTCGATCGTCCGGAACCCACCTTCCGGCACGAGATGAACGTGGAGTACAAAGCCCAGCGTGAGGCCGCGCCCGACATCTTGCGGCAACAAATGGGGCTGGTGCGCCAGGTGTTGGAGGCGCTGCGGATCAGTGCGGTCGACCTGTCAGGATGGGAGGCCGACGACATCATTGCCACGATCAGCGAGCGGGCCAAGAACGAGGCTCACGACGTCGTCATCGTCACCGGCGATCGCGACTGCTACCAGCTCGTCGAGGATCCGCACATCAAGGTGCTGTACAACCGTCGCGGGGTGAGCGACTACGCCTTCTACGACGAAGCCGGCATCGCCGAGCGAACCGGCGTCACACCTGCGCAATACGTCGACTACGCCGCGCTGCGCGGCGACCCGAGCGACAACCTGCCCGGCGTCCCGGGGGTTGGGGAGAAGACCGCCGCGAAGCTCATCAACGCCTACGGGGGTCTCGATGGCATCTTCGCCAACGTCGATCAGCAGACCCCCAAGCTGCGCGAGTCACTGGTCGCCAACGAAGCGCGGGCCAGGTCGAACAAGGAGCTGATGGTGCTCCGCCGCGACGCGCCGATCGATGTCGATCTGGGTGCGCTCACCGTCGATCCCGACCAGGCCGAGGTGCGCCGCTTGTTCGACTTCCTCGAGTTCAAGTCGCTCCACGACCGCCTCTACGAAGCTCTCGGTGCCGCCGGTTCGGCTCCGGCCACGACGGCCGGCGAAGTGCTGCACGCCGAGATCAACGAGGCCACCGATGCGGCCGTTGCGGTCGCCGCGATGGACGGGCTCGATCGGCTGGACGTGGCGGTGTCGTGGGCGGCCGAGCCTGGCCGTAGCGCGGTCGATGGACTGGCCGTAGTGCTCGACTTCGCCGCGGCCGAGGTGTTGTGGATCCCGTCGACGCTCGTCGGCGACCCGACTGTGCTCGCGGCACTTGCTCGCCACCCGCGCCTGCGTGGTCATCACGTCAAGGCGCTGATGCGGTCGTCACTCGCGGCCGGCGCACCGATCACCGGCCTCGCGCTCGACACGGCGATCGCCGCGTATCTCATCGATCCGGCCGAGACCCGCTACTCCGTGGCCGACCTTGTCGAGAAGTACACGCCGTTCCAGCTCGGCGGCATCGACGGCGCCGCGGCCGGCCAGCTCGACTTCGGCGATCGCGGCGACGGACGGGTGGAGGTCGGCGCCGAGGCGCTCGCCATCGGACACCTCGCCGACGCTCTAGAGTCGGCGCTGGCCAAGCAGGGGATGGACGAGCTGTACCGCACCATCGAGAACCCGCTCGTCGAGGTGCTGGCCAAGATGGAACACGTCGGCATCGCCGTCGACGTCGGTGAGCTGCGGCAGCTGAACGAGCGGCTCACCGCCGACGTCGAGAGGCTGTCGGCCGAGCTGCAAGCCGTGGTCGGCCGGCCGTTCAACCTCAACTCGCCGGTGCAACTGCGCGACATCCTCTACACCGAGCACGGCCTCGCACCACAGAAGAAGACCAAGACCGGATTCTCCACCGACGCGGCGACCCTCGAGAAGCTCCGCGGCGAGTGGCCCGAGTTCATCGAGCCTCTGCTGCAGTACCGCGAAGTCGAGAAGCTGCGCAGCACTTACGGAACCGGGCTGCTGCAAGAGGTTGCACCCGATGGCCGCATCCACGCCACCTTCAACCAGACCGTGGCACGAACGGGGCGCCTAAGCAGCGACCAGCCCAACCTGCACAACAT
>VFMC01000069.1:12121-28605 GCA_006515795.1 Acidimicrobiaceae bacterium
GAAGGCCGGTTGTTCCGCAAGGCGTTCGTTCCGGCGCCAGGCAACAAGTTGCTCGTCGCCGACTACAACCAGATCGAGTTGCGCTGCATCGCCCACCTCGCTGGAGACCCCGGTCTCATCGAAGCCTTCGAGAGCGGACGCGACATCCACAACGCCACGGCCGCGAAGGTGTTCGCGGTCGACCCCGCCGCGGTCACGGTGGAACAGCGATCGAAGGCCAAGATGGTCAGCTACGGGCTCGCCTACGGAATGGAGGCCTACGGTCTCGGTCAGCGGCTGGGCATCGCTACCGAGGAGGCCTCGGTGATCCTCGACGCGTACTTCGAGGCGTTCCCGAACGTGAAGGCCTACATGGAACGCACGGTGGTCGAGGCCCGGATGCGCGGTTACACGGAGACGTTGTTCGGGCGCCGTCGCCCGATCCCCGAGCTCTCCAACTCGAACTTCCGAATCCGCCAGGCCGGCGAACGGCAGGCCATGAACGCCGGCATCCAGGGCCTGGCCGCCGACATCTTCAAGGTGGCGTTGGTCCGCATCGACGAGGCGCTGGTCGAGCGCGCCGTGGCGTCGCGCATCGTGCTGCAGGTGCACGACGAGGTGCTGGTCGAGGTGCCAGACCACGAACGCGAGGTCGTCGGACCGCTGGTCATCGGCATCATGCGCCACGCGGCCGCGCTGGATGTGCCGCTCGAGGTGAACGTCGCCTGGGGTGCCAACTGGGCCGACGCCAAGACCTGACCACCGATGCCCACCCATGCCCGACCAACTCGACCGCCCGACCCGCCCGCCGATTCCCAACTTTGTCGGTCTCAACAGGTCCAGCATGTCGAGACCGACAAAGTTGGGGATGTGAGCGGGAATCAGCACTGGTTCGAGCCGATTGCCGAGCACCTCGGGGCCGCCTACCTTCGGTACTCGTTCACCAAGGGAACGCGCCAGGAGATCGATCATCTCGTCGCCGCGCTCCACCTCCGACCCGGGCAGCGGGTGCTCGACGTGGGGTGCGGCCCGGGGCGCCATAGTCACGAGCTCGCCCGCCGCGGTCTGCTGGTGCACGGAGTCGACATCTCGGAGCGGTTCATCGACCTCGCCCGCCACGGTTCTCCGGATGGCGCCCCGGATGGCGCCCCCGATGGCGTGACGTTCGAACGCCTCGATGCCCGTCTGCTCCCCTTCGACCAGGAGTTCGACGCCGTGATCTGCCTCTGCCAGGGTGCGTTCGGACTGATGACCGCGAACGGCGACGACGAAGCCGTGCTGGCCGGCATGGCCCGCGCCCTTCGGCCAGGGGGACGGTTGGCGCTGAGCGCGTTCAACGCCTACTTCGCGGTGAAGTACCACGAGGAGGCAACGTTCGATGCCGCTACCGGCGTGAGCCATGAGCGCACAGTGGTGCGCGACGAAGCCGGCGTCGGCCGTGAGGTCGATCTCTGGACTGGTTGCTACACCCCACGCGAGCTGCGGGTGCTGCTGCGCCTGCAAGGTCTCACGGTGGACAGCATCAGCAGCGTCGATCCAGGCGCATACGGCACAGCCGATCCGTCGGTCGAGTCGGCTGAGCTGCTGGTGCTGGCCACACGCCGGTGACGGGCCGGTGACGGGCACTTCCCATTGGTGTCGTGTTCATCTCTCGGCCAGTACCAGGAAGCGGGCGACCTGGTATCCTTGATGAGTCCTGTTTTCTTGCAGACGTCCACCACCCATTTCCCGAAAGCACCATTCCCCTTGTCCGATACCTCAACCACCTCGACCGCCGCTCCGACCACCCAGGCAACCATGGGCTCGTTCGACGCCGAGGGCAACTACACCCCCCGCCAGATCACCGCTGACGACCTCGGAATGTCCTTCGCTGATGCGATCGACGGCACCATGGTCGAAGTCGAAGACGGCCAGCTCGTGAACGGCACCGTCGTCAAGATCGATCGCGACGAGGTGCTGCTCGACATCGGCTACAAGAGCGAGGGAGTCATCCTCGCCCGTGAGCTGAGCATCCGCAACGACGTGAACCCCCACGAGATCGTCAGCCTCGGCGAGCAGATCGAGGCGCTGGTCCTCACCAAGGAGGACAAGGAAGGCCGCCTGCTCCTGTCGAAGAAGCGGGCGCAGTACGAGCGTGCATGGGGAACCATCGAGAAGGTCAAGGAAGCCGATGGAATGGTCGAGGGTCCGGTCATCGAAGTGGTGAAGGGCGGTCTCATCGTCGACATCGGCCTGCGCGGCTTCCTGCCCGCATCGCTCGTCGAGCTGCGTCGGGTCCGCGATCTCGCCCCGTACGTCGGCAAGACGGTGCAGGCCAAGATCATCGAGCTCGACAAGAACCGCAACAACGTGGTGCTCAGCCGGCGTGCGTATCTCGAAGAGACGCAGAAGGAGAGCCGCGACAGCTTCCTCACCAACCTCAAGCCGGGCGAGCTCCGCGAGGGTGTGGTGTCGAGCGTCGTGTCGTTCGGTGCGTTCGTCGACCTCGGCGGCATGGACGGTCTCATCCACGTCAGCGAGCTGTCGTGGAAGCACGTCGACCATCCTGGAGCCGTCGTTGCGGTCGGCGATCCTGTCACCGTGCAGGTGCTCGACGTCGACTTCGACCGCGAACGGATCAGCCTGTCGCTGAAGGCCACGCAGCAAGATCCGTGGCAGGAGTTCGCCGGCAGCCATGAAGTGGGCCAGCTCGTGTACGGCCGGGTCACCAAGCTCGTCCAGTTCGGCGGGTTCGTGCAGGTGGGCGATGGCATCGAGGGCCTGGTGCACATCTCCGAGATGAGCGCACACCACGTCGACTCGCCCGAGCAGGTCGTCACCCCCGGCGAGGAGCTGTGGGTGAAGATCATCGATCTCGACCTTGCCCGCCGCCGGATCAGCTTGTCGATCAAGCAGGCCGCTGAGGGTGGCGAGCTGGCCGAGGAGTATCGCCAGCACTTCGAGGTCGACGAGCACGGCAACTGGACCGCCGGTGCCGACGACACCGAGCGCGAGGCTGCCTGGTCCGAGTACTACGGCGAGGGTGGCGAGGGCCACGTGCCGCCGACCGACGGGGTCGAGACCGCGGGCAGCGCCCCGGCCGAGCTGGTTGTAGACGCCCCGGTAGCAGCAGCACCGGTCACCGAAGCACCGGTCACCGAAGCACCGGTCACCGAAGCGGGTGACCTACCGGCCTGATCCGCCGGGCTCGATCGCCGGCTCGGCCGGCTCAGGTGAGCTTGACGATGCCCATCTTCACTGCGGTCAGCACGGCCTGGGTGCGGTCGCGGGCGTGGAGCTTGTCGTATATGGAAGCGAGGTGGTTCTTCACCGTCTTCTGGCTGATGAACATCCGTTGGGCGACTTCCGATGTGGCGAGGCCGTCGGCGATGAGTTGGAGCAGCTCCTCCTCGCGATGCGACAGGATCGAATCCGGTTCCGTTGCGGTGGTCGCTTCGGCGAGCATCAGCTCTGCCAGCCGCGGCGACAGGATGTGGTCGCGGAGTCCTTGGTCATGTAGCCAACGGCGCCTGCCTTCATGGCCCGCTCGATGACATCGCGGTCGATGTGCATGGTGAGGATGACGACGCGCTGTCGAGCGTCGGCGGCCATCAGTCGTCGCGTCGCTTCGATGCCGTCGAGCTGTGGCATCGAGACGTCCATCAGCACGACGTCGGGCTTGTTCTCGAGGGCGATGCGAACAGCGTCGTCGCCGTTGCTCGCCTCGGCGATCACCGGGATGCCCTCGGTCTCGAGCGAGCGGCGCAGTCCTTGGCGCAACATGGTGTGGTCGTCGACCAGCATCACCGACGGGGGGCGGCTCACGGAGCGGCCTCGTCGGTCTGGAGCTCGAGCGTGACAATGGTGCCGCCGCCCGCAGCCGGCTCGACGCGCAACGTCGCGTCGATCCGTGCGGCGCGTTCTCTCATTCCGACCATGCCATATCTATCGGTCGGAGGAGACGTGCTGTTGAGCCCGACACCGTCGTCGGTGATCCGGAGGAACACGTGACCACGCGACGTGCTGTACTCGACCAGCGCATAGCTGGCCCGGGCGTGGCGTTCGACGTTGGTGATCGCCTCCAGCGCGATCTGCCAAATCTCCCGCTCGACGGGGCGCGGTGGCCGGAACTCGGTCTCGACCTGGCACCTCGCATCGAGCGTGCCACGTGAACGGACACGGGCGAGGTGGTCGCCGAGCACAGCAGCGAGATCGCGCTCGTCGGTGACGTCGGTGCGCAGATCGTGGAGTGTCTCGCGGATCTCGTTGATCACGCCGGTGAGGTGATCGCGCAGTTCGCCGAGCACCGGACCGACGGGGCTTCCTCTCGCGGCCAGCTCCTGGGCCCGGTCGACTTCGAAACCGAGGAAGGCCAGAGACGAGCCGATGTGGTCGTGCAGGTCGCGGGCGATCCTGGCGCGTTCCTCGTTGGCCGAGGCGGCCCGGATCTGACGGAACAACCGTGCGTTGTCGATGGCGATGCCGAACGCCTCGGCGAGGCCGTGCACGATCTCGCTGTGCTGCTGGGTGAGTGCATCGGGTCGATCGCACTCGATCGCCAGCAGGCCGAGCAGGCTGCCTCGGGCGCGAAGGCCGGAGTACACAGCGCTCGCTGCCTCCAGGCTCAGGCCGCCACCGGGAGGCAGATGTGCGCTGCGGACCGTCCGCGGCGATTCGATCGCCGGGCGAATCGCCGCGGGAAGCGCGGCCATCTGCACCATCGGGGGAGCCACCGAACCGATGTTGCGGAACAGCTCCAGCCGACGATCGGTCTCGTTCAGCAGGTACAGCGCGACGGTGTCGGCCTGCACCAGCGACGACACGCGCTTGAAGGTGGAGTCGACCACCTCGTCGAGATCGAGTGATGCCGGCATGCTCTGGGCAACCCGCTGCAGGGCGAAGAGCAGCGAGTTCGCCTCGGCGAGGCGACTCACCCTCACGTTGGCGGCCTCGCGCTGGCGCGCGGCATCGGCGCTGGCCCGCTGGGACAGCCCGCTCGTGAACACGACGGTTCCGATCAGCGCGGCCCAGAGCACGACGTCGCGGGCGCCAACCGATGGATCGGTCTCGGTGAGGTGCTGCACGGAGACCACCACCACGGTCGACGAGGCGAGCTGGGCGGCGAAGATAGTGCCGGCAGAGAACCCGGCAACCATCGCCGACGGGATGAGGCAAAGTGCCAACGGCGAAAGCCAGCCCCCTGTGAGCATCACGAGCGCGGTGATCAGCGCCTGCTCGAGCACCACCCGAAACCGCACTCGCAGATCGTCGCGGTGGGCGATCGGCCGGACGATGATGAAGATCGTGTAGACCGTCGCCGCGGCCATGGCCGCCCAGAGCTGCCAGTTGTCGGACGTGAACTGATCACGACCCTGCACGGAAGCACCGAGGAGGGCGAGGATCCGGAACGGCCACAACGGTGCCGTGACGGGAGCGGTGTCTGGACGCGCCGCTGCACCGACGGGTCCGGGGGTGGCCGAGCGTGCCGACCCCGACGCGGCGAGCGGCAGATCGTGGGCACGCGGGGCCGAATCGATCTGGTCGTCGTCACCCACCAGCGTGCATAGTAGTGACCGGGCCCGGCCGCGGGTCGTCCAGCGAGGGAGGCGGGTCGTGATTCTGGTGGGGCTGACAGGTGGCATCGGATCGGGCAAGTCGACCGTCAGCGCCGAGCTGGCACGTCGTGGCGCGGTCATCGTCGATGCCGACGCGGTCGCCCGCCAGATGCAGCAACCCGGTTCGCCGCTGCTCGACGAGTTGGCTGAGCGGTTCGGAGCGAACGTGATCGCCGCCGATGGTTCGCTCGATCGCCCCGCACTGGCGGCCATCGCCTTCGCCGATCCCGATTCCTTGGCGGCGCTCAACACGATCGTGCACCCGGCTGTCGGCGCGGAGATGAACCGCCAGGTGCTGGCGCAGCGGGCCACCGACCGGGTGGTCGTGATGGACATCCCGCTGCTCACCGAGAATCCTCGCGAGGGCCTCCAGGCGACGATCGTGATCGATGTCACCGAAGAGCTGCAGGTGCGCCGGCTGGTGGAGCTCCGCGGCTTCGACGAGGCCGATGCCCGAGCCCGAATCGCCCGCCAGGCCTCACGCGAGCAGCGCCTGGCCCGAGCCACGCACGTGATCGACAACAACGGTTCGATCGACGAGCTGCTCGCCCAGGTGGGTCGGCTCTGGAGCGACCTGGTTGCCCTGCCACAGCTCCCCGCCGACTTCGCTATACCCAAACCCAAACCCAAACCCAAGCCTGCCACCCCAACCTGACCCGAGTCGCCGGCCTCCACCCGAGTCGGACGGGGATGCCCGAGGGCTTCGGCGCACGCCGTTGCGTCGCCACACCCTCGGGTGGCGTTGGTTGGACCCGTGCCACGAATCCAACGCTGGATCGAACGTGCGTTCTGCTGGTACCATCGGTGCATGTCCGCGCCCGTGCTCACCGGCGAACCGTTCAAGGTGGTCTCCGATTTCGAGCCTGCCGGCGATCAGCCGGCTGCCGTCGCCAAGCTCACCGAAGGCATCCAGCGCGGCGACAGGTTCCAGACCCTGCTCGGCATCACCGGGTCCGGCAAGAGCGCCACGATCGCCTGGACGATCGAGAACGTGCAGCGGCCCACGCTCATCCTGGCGCCGAACAAGTCGCTCGCCGCACAGATCGCGCAGGAGATGCGTGAGTTCTTCCCCGACAACCGCGTCGAGTACTTCGTCAGCTACTACGACTACTACCAGCCAGAGGCGTACATCCCGTCGAGCGACACCTACATCGAGAAGGACTCGTCGATCAACGACGAGATCGATCGGCTGCGCCACTCAGCCACCGCCGGGTTGCTCACCCGCCGCGACACCATCGTCGTCGCCTCGGTCAGCTGCATCTACGGCATGGGTAACCCCGAGGAGTACCGCGGGCAGCTCCTCGATCTCAGCGTCGGGGTCGACTACGACCAGCGCAGCATCCTGCGCCGGCTCGTCGACCTGCAGTTCGATCGCAACGACCTCACCCTCGGCCGCGGCAAGTTCCGGGTCCGCGGCGACACGATCGAGGTGCACCCGTCGTACGAGGAGACGGTGCTGCGAATCGAGATGTTCGGCGACACCGTCGACCGTGTCACCGTCGTCGATCCGCTCACCGGCGAGCAGTTGAAAGAGCTCAACCGGGTGCAGGTCTTTCCCGCCACGCACTACGTGGCCGGCGCCGAGCGCATGCGCAAGGCAGTGGTCGGCATCGAAGCCGAGCTGCAGGAGCGGCTCGCCTGGTTCGACACCAACGGGAAGTTGCTCGAGGCACAACGGTTGCGCATGCGCACGCAGTACGACCTGGAGATGATCCAAGAGGTGGGTTACTGCAACGGCATCGAGAACTACTCGATGCACATCGATGGGCGATCCCACGGTGAGCCGCCGTTCACCTTGCTCGACTACTTCCCCGACGACTTCCTTTTGGTGATCGACGAGAGTCATGTCGCCGTGCCGCAGCTGCACGGTCAGTTCGAGGGCGACCGCAGTCGCAAGGACATGCTCGTCGAGCACGGCTTCCGGCTGCCCAGCGCCCGCGACAACCGACCGCTTCGCTTCGACGAGATCATGGAGCGGATCCACCAGGTGGTGTTCCTGTCGGCAACCCCCGCCGCCTACGAGCTGCGTGTGTCCGAGCAGGTGGTCGAGCAGGTGGTTCGGCCGACCGGACTCGTCGATCCAGAGGTGGTCGTGAAGCCCACGAAGGGTCAGATCGACGATCTCATCGAGAACGTCAACGACCGCGTCGCCCGTGGCCACCGGGTGCTCGTCACCACGCTCACCAAGAAGATGGCAGAGGATCTCACCGAGTACCTCCTCGAACAGGGGCTCCGCGTCCGGTACCTGCACAGCAACATCGACACCATCCAGCGCATCCAGACGCTGCGCGGTCTTCGTCTCGGCGACTTCGACGTGCTGGT
The DNA here is from genome assembly GCA_006515795.1 of Acidimicrobiaceae bacterium. GTDB lineage: Bacteria > Actinomycetota > Acidimicrobiia > Acidimicrobiales > Ilumatobacteraceae > VFMC01. The sequence continues at coordinate 20,017 of VFMC01000069.1, forward strand.
CGGCATCAACCTGCTCCGCGAGGGTCTCGACCTCCCAGAGGTGTCACTCGTGTGCATCCTCGATGCCGACAAGGAGGGCTTCCTGCGCAGCGAGACCTCGCTCATCCAGACCATGGGTCGCGCCGCCCGCAACGTCGACGGGCAGGTGATCATGTACGCCGACAAGGTCACTGCCTCGATGCAGCGAGCCATCGACGAGACCCAACGTCGACGTGAGCGTCAGATCGCCTACAACCTCGAGCACGGCATCGATCCGCAGACGATCCGCAAGGCGGTCGGCGACATCTTGTCGATGCTCGGCCTCGATTCCGGTGATGGCGGTGCTCCGGTGCCGGGTAAGGATCGGCGCCGTCAGCACGAGCGCGACAAGGTGAAGACCGAGTTGAAGAGCCTTCCCCAGCAGGAGCTGGCCCGGCTCATCCAGACGCTCGAGGAGGAGATGCACGAGGCCGCCGCGGAGCTCAAGTTCGAGTACGCCGCCCGCCTCCGCGACGAGGTCAACGAGCTGCGTCGCGAGCTGCGCGACGCCGGCTGATCACCAGCTGCTCACCAGAGGCGCCTCGAGCACAGTCGCCAGTGAGCTCGCCGGTTGGGGCACTGCGAAGAAGTAGCCCTGCCCGAAGTTGCATCCGAGCTGGATCAACTTGTCGCACTGCACCTGTGTCTCCACCCCTTCGGCGATCACTTCGATCCCGTACTCGGCGGCCCGGGCCAGCACCGCCAGAACCTCACTTCCGGTGGGGTCGTTGGCCGAGAGCTGTTGGACGAACCGGCGGTCGAGCTTGGCGCCTGAGATCGCGATGCCACTGAGCCGTTCGAGGGTGCGGAAGCTCGATGGGACGTCGTCGATGAGGAGCTTTACGCCGAGGTCGATCACGTTGCGGAGCTCCTCCAACGCCGCGTCGGACAGGTCGTAAGCCACACGCTCGTTGAGCTCGATGCTCAGCGAATCCGGCTCCGTGGCGAACTCGACCAGCCGAGTATTGATCAGTTCGGCGAGCCCGTGTTCGGGGATGCCGGCCAACTCGAAGTTGATCGCCGCGCTCAGGTCGGGCATGCGATGACGATGGTCGGACAAGAAGTGGAGGGTCGACTCGAGCATCCGATCGAACAGGGCCAGCATCGTGTTTCCACTGGTGAAGGCGGAGAGGAAGGTCTCGGGGCCGAGGACCCCGTCGGGTGTCTGCATGCGCGCCAGCGCCTCGATGGCGACCACCTCGCCGGTGCGAAGCGCGACGATCGGCTGGAAGTAGGCGACGATTCGCCCCTCTGCCGGATCGTCGCCGAGGCCGATCATCGCATCGGCCGATGTCGGCGCCTTCGGCATCTTCGCCTCCGCCTCGGAGATCAGCATCAGAGACATCGCCACCGCCTCGCCGATCGCCTGGTAGCGATGGTCGTCGCCGTGGGTCGCCATGCACAGGAACCCCTCGTCGGTGCCGTGACGGCTCTCGAGAGGGAACGCTGTTCCGAGCGGTCGCTGGCTGATGCTCCAAGTGGCGTCGGTGGTGTCGTGCAGATACTGCAGCAACCGCTGAGCAGCGCGACTCGTGGTCGCGTCGGAAGTGGTGGCGCCGTCCATCACGGCAGTCATCGGCATGATCGGCCTCCAACTTCAGCACTTCATCCCGCCATTGGGTGGTTCCGGACCGTACACCTGTTCGATGAAGCTGCTACCATCGGCCTATGCCGACCGTCCAGATCCGCCCTGTCGCGCCCGATCGGTAGCCTCCACCCGATGCCCGCGCCAGCCGACACAAGCAAGAACTCCGGCAAGATCACCGGCAAGATCACGAACCAGATCGTGGTTCGCGGTGCACGTGAGCACAACCTCAAGAACATCAGCGTCGACCTGCCCCGCGACCGCCTCATCGTGTTCACCGGCTTGTCCGGCTCCGGCAAGAGCAGCCTCGCCTTCGACACCATCTATGCCGAGGGTCAACGACGCTACGTCGAGAGCCTCAGTGCGTACGCGCGCCAGTTCCTGGGGCAGATGGACAAGCCAGACGTCGACGTGATCGAGGGTCTCTCACCGGCGATCTCCATCGATCAGAAGTCGGCGAGCCGCAATCCCCGGTCCACGGTGGGCACGATCACCGAGGTCTACGACTACCTGCGCCTGCTGTACGCGCGCATCGGTGTGCAGCACTGCCCCAACGACGACACACGGCTCGAACGCCAGACCCCACAACAGATCGTCGATCGCATCCTCGAGCTTCCGGAGGGCACCCGGTTCCAGGTGCTCGCGCCGGTTGTGCGCGGTCGCAAGGGCGAGTACGACACCTTGCTGCAAGACCTCGCGTCGCAGGGGTACGTGCGGGCCCGCGTCGATGGCGAAGTCGTCGACATCGCCGAGTTCCTCAAGCGCGACGAGAAGCTTGCCCGCTACGAGCAGCACCACATCGAGATCATCGTCGACCGGCTCGTTCAACGAGAGGGAATCGACCGCCGGCTCACCGATTCGTTGGAGACCGCGCTCCGGCTGGCCGAGGGCCGAGGGGGTCGCCCAGGTCGAGCTGGTGAATCGCGATGGCGTCGACGACGAGATCCTCACCTTCAGTCAGCACCTCGTGTGCCCGAGCTGCGGCACCAGCTACGAGGAGCTGGCGCCGCGCAACTTCTCGTTCAACTCGCCCTACGGTGCGTGCGAGACGTGCGACGGGCTAGGTACCACGTTCGAGGTCGATCCAGAGCTCGTCGTTCCCGACATCGACCAGAGCGTCAACGACGGTGCCATTGCCCCGTGGCGCAGTGCCCACACGCAGTACTTCGCGAGGATGCTGGAGGCGGTCGCCGAGGTTTACGAGATCAGCCTCGACGCGCCGTACCGAACGCTCACTGCCGAGCAGCAGGGCGTCATCCTCAACGGCGTCGACGGCAACCTGCAGGTCAAGTACAAGAACCGTTACGGCCGAACCCGCCAGTACAACACCGCGTACGAAGGTGTGATCCCGTGGATCAAACGCCGTCACGAGGGCGCCGAGAGCGACTGGAGTCGCGAGCAGTACGAGGGCTACATGCGCCAGGTGGCCTGTCACGTGTGCGGTGGCGCGCGGCTGCGGCCGGCGTCGCTGGCCGTTCGGGTCAACGACAAGCACATCTCCGAGGTCTGCGAGATGAGCATCGGCGAGTCGGCAAAGTTCCTCGCTGCGCTCGAGTTGAGCGAACGCGACAGGCTGATCGCCGAACGTGTCACCAAGGAGATCAACGCCCGGCTCGGGTTCCTCCTCGATGTCGGGCTCGACTACTTGTCACTGTCGCGTTCGGCCGGCACTCTCGCCGGCGGTGAGGCGCAACGAATTCGCCTCGCGAGTCAGATCGGCTCAGGCTTGGTAGGCACCTTGTACGTGCTCGACGAGCCGTCGATCGGGTTGCATCAGCGCGACAACCGGCGGCTCATCGACACGCTCCTGCGGCTCCGCGATCTCGGCAACACCGTCATCGTCGTCGAGCACGACGAAGACACCATCCGCGAGAGCGACTGGGTGGTCGACATCGGTCCAGGCGCCGGCGAGCACGGCGGAGCCGTCGTGTACAGCGGTCCGATGAAGGGCATCTTGAAGGTGAAGGAGTCGATCACCGGCCAGTACCTCACGGGGAAGCGCTCCATCCCGGTGCCACAGCATCGGCGGCAGCCGGGGGAAGACCGCCTCGTGGTGAAGGGCGCCCGCGAGCACAACCTGCGCAACCTCGACGTCGAGATCCCGCTCGGCTGCCTCGTCGCGGTAACCGGCGTGAGTGGCAGCGGCAAGAGCACGCTCGTGCGCGACATCCTCCTGCCGGTGCTCATGCAGAAGATCTACAAGAGCAAGACGGCCGCCGGAAGGCACAAGACCATCACCGGCATCGACAAGCTCGACAAGGTGATCGACATGGATCAGTCGCCGATCGGTCGCACGCCGCGGTCCAACCCGGCCACCTACACCGGTGTGTTCGACAACATCCGCAAGCTGTTCGCCACCACCGCCGAGGCCAAGGTGCGCGGCTACATGCCCGGCCGGTTCAGCTTCAACGTCGCCGGCGGCCGCTGCGAGGCCTGCTCCGGCGACGGCACGATCAAGATCGAGATGCACTTCCTGCCCGATGTCTACGTGCCTTGCGAAGTTTGCAAGGGCGATCGCTACAACCGCGACACGCTCGACATCACGTTCAAGGGCCGCAACATCGCCGAGGTCCTCGACATGCCGGTCGCCGAGGCCGTCGGCTTCTTCTCCAACCAGCCGGCGATCAGTCGACACATGCAGACCTTGCTCGACGTCGGTCTCGGCTACGTGCGACTCGGACAGTCGGCGCCAACGTTGTCTGGCGGTGAGGCGCAGCGGGTGAAGCTGGCCGGCGAGCTCGCCAAGCGCAGCACCGGTCACACGATCTACCTGCTCGACGAGCCAACCACGGGCCTCCACTTCGAAGACGTCCGCCGGCTGCTCACGGTGCTGTCGCGGCTGGTCGAGCAGGGCAACACGGTGCTGGTCATCGAGCACAACCTCGACGTCATCAAGACCGCCGACTGGCTCATCGATCTCGGACCGGAAGGCGGGAGTGGCGGCGGACTGATCGTGGCCGAAGGCTCGCCAGAGCACGTGGCCACCATCGACGCGAGTCACACCGGCAGGTATCTCCGGCCGTTGCTCCCGTCGCGCTCATGGTCAACGAGTTGCTCGACAGCGACAGCCTTGCCGGAACGGGCAGCGCGGCGTTCACGCTCGGCTCGGCGCTCGTCTCCGTACCGCTCTCCGGTTACATGCGCCGGCGCGGCCGCCGACCGGGGTTGATCCGGGCGTGGACGGCCGCATCGGCAGGTGCGTTCATCGCTGCGATCGGTGGCCAGATCGGCTCGTTCCCGGTCTTCGTCGTCGGCATGCTCGCGTTCGGTGCGGGTCAGGCGGCAGCGTTGCAGGGTCGGTTCGTGGCTGCCGATCTGGCCTCCGACAGCGAGCGGTCGCGCGCCATCGGGTCGGTCGTCTGGGTGGGCACGCTAGGCGCCGCGTTCGGCCCCCTGCTCACACCGTGGGAGCGGCGGGTGGCCGATGCGGCCGGTCTCGAGCCGCTCGTCGGACCGTTCCTGTTCGCCGCGGTGCTCTTCGCCGTGTCCGGCGCGGTCGTCGCGGTGTGGTTGCGCCCCGATCCGCTCGAGGTTGCCGGGCTCCTCGATCCGCACGCCTCGCGAGTGCGCCCGCTGCGCCAGGTGCGCACCGCGATCTCGGTGGTCGCGGTTCGGCCGTCGGCGCAGCTCGGGCTCGCTGCGATGGTGGTCTCGCAGACGGCGATGGTCGCAGTCATGACCATGACGCCCCCGTACATGAAGGATCACAACCACTCCGACCTCAGTGCCTACGTCATCGCCTTGCACATAGTGGGCATGTACGGCTTCTCACCTTTTGTCGGCCGCGCCGTCGAACGCATCGGCAGGCCGAAGTCGATCATGGTCGGTTCGGTCATCTTGGGGGCGGGAACCACCATCTCGGTGATCGGTGGTTACTCGCCGGTGCTGGTCTTCATCGGGTTGTTCTTGTTGGGCGTCGGTTGGAGCTTCGGTCTGGTGGCCGGGAGCACCCTGTTGAGCGAATCCGTACCGTCCGCCAGCCGGGTCGAGGTGCAAGGCGCCGGCGACCTGCTGATGAGCCTGTGCGGCGGAGCGGCCGCGCTGAGCTCCGGCTTCGTCAAGCAGTCGTTCGGGTACCACACGGTTGCGTATGCCGGAACGCTGTTGGCCGGCGCCCTGTTGGTGTACACGATGTCGGCGCGGCCGGCGGTTCGCCGGGCCGCCTGATCAGCTGCCGCGGAGGCGCTTGCCGAGCTCGCTCAGGCGCTTGCGTTCGGCGTCGCTGAGACCGACGGAGTTCATCTTGTCGAGCAGGCGATCCATCTCGTGTTGGTCGGCAGGTGATGGCCCGGTCCATGGGCCGGCGACCACTCGGTCGAAGTCGCGACCCTGCCTGCGCGAGCGCTTCGTCTTCGGTTTCGCCGACGAATTGGGCATCGGGATGTGCGGGATCCATGCGTACTCGGCGAGCAGTCCGTAACCGCGCCCGGCGATGGCCGCGGTGGCTAGCGAGACGAGGAGCAAGATGATCCGCTCGCTGTCGCGGTTGCCGGAGAGCTGCAGGATCTCGATGACGACGATGACCGCGGCGATCACCCACGCCGGTACGCCGAAGAAGAAGCGAACGTTCGGGTATTCGGCGGCGAACACGCAGAAGATGGCGATCTCGACGGAACGGATGCCGGCCTGTGGGATGTCGAGCAGGGCGCCGATGATGCCCGGCACGACGGCGAGCAGCAGCAGCAGGACGGCGAACTGCATCCGGCCGACCATCCGCTCGAGCTCCTTGCCGAAGTACCACAGCATGGCGATGATGGCCAGCGTCCAGATGTCGGGTGCGTTGGCGATCGGCCAGGTGAACAGACGCCAGACCTGTCCGTTGAGCACCTTGTCGGGCCACAGGATGAGCGGCTCGAGGAAGCTCGGGCTGAGCGCCCAGACGAACATCGACAGGGTGCACAGCAGGGCGGCCAGGAGGCTGGTGTTCACATCGACCGCGCCGACCCGGAACCACGGATCATCGTGGCCGCGGCGGCCGGGGAACGAGAGCGAGAAGCGACCGGACACGTCCCGAACCCTACCGCCGGAGATTCGGCCGGGGGCGTAGCCTCGACTTCGATGGTGAAGCGTCCTCCTGCCGGCACGATCCCTGATTCGCCAGGCTCGTACCAGTTCAAGGATGCGCTCGGCCGGGTCATCTACGTGGGCAAGGCGTCGAGCCTCCGCCAGCGCCTGTCGAACTACTTCCAGGACCCCCGCAACATGCATCCGCGCACGGCGCAGATGGTGGCTACCGCCGAATCGGTGGAGTGGACCACGGTGCGCAACGAGGTCGAGGCGTTGATGCTCGAGTACAGCCTCATCAAGCAGCACCGCCCCCGCTTCAACATCCGCCTTCGCGACGACAAGAGCTACCCGTTCCTGGCGGTGACCCTCGACGAGCAGTTCCCGAGAGCGTTGGTGATGCGTGGCCGAAAACGCAAGGGCACCCGCTACTTCGGTCCGTACGGACACGCCTACGCGATCCGCGAAACGCTCGACCTGCTGCTGCGCAGCTTCCCCATCCGCACCTGCAGCCCGGGCAAGTTCAACGAGCACCAGCGGCTCGGTCGTCCATGCCTGCTCTTCCACATCGAGAAGTGCAGCGGTCCGTGCGTCGGCGAGATCGACGAGATGCCGTATCGGCAGCTGGTCACCGAACTGTGCGAGTTCCTCGATGGTGACACCGACGAGATCGTCACCCGTCTGCAGACCGACATGCGCGAGGCGGCTTCGACGCTCGAGTACGAGCGCGCAGCAAGGTTGCGCGACCGGTTGGTGTCGGTTCAGCGCGCCATCGAGAAGCAGCAGATGGTGGCCGAACGCAGCGAGGATCTCGATGTGATCGGCCTGGCCGAGGACGAGCTCGAGGCCGCGGTGCAAGTGTTCTTCGTGCGCAAGGGGCGGGTGGTGGGGCGCAAGGGCTTCATCCTCGACAAGGTCGAGGATCTGTCGGCTGGTGGGCTCGTCGACCGGATCCTCGAGGAGATGTACGGCGACGAACCGCCGGCCGGTGTGCCGAAGCAGGTGCTCGTGCCCGTGGCTAGTGGGGATGTCGCGACCTATGAGGAGTGGCTGTCGCACCTGCGTGGCTCGAGGGTGCAGGTTCGGGTGCCGTTGCGGGGCGACAAGCGGGAACTGCACGAGACCGTCACCCGCAACGCCCGCGAGGAGTTCGTGCGCCACCGCTTGCGCCGGGCCGGCGATCACAACGCCCGCAGCCGGGCACTCACCGAGATCCAAGACCTGCTCGGCCTCCCGGAGGCTCCGCTGCGAATCGAGTGCTACGACATGGCCCACCTGCAGGGCACCGACTACGTCGGCTCGATGGTGGTGCTCGAGGATGGTCTGCCGAACAAGCGCGAGTACCGCCGCTTCAAGGTGAAAGACGTGCCAGGCAACGACGACTACGCGGCGATGGAGGAGGTGCTCACCCGGCGGCTGTCGGCGTACCTCGCCGAGCGCGATCGGCCGATCGGCGAACGCGGCGAGCGGCCGAGCAAGTTCGCCTACCCGCCGCAGTTGCTCCTCGTAGATGGAGGCAAGGGCCAGCTGGGTGTGGCCGAGCGGGTCGTGCAACGCCTCGGCCTCGCCGATGAGATCCCCATCGCCTCGTTGGCCAAGCGCTTCGAGGAGGTCTACCTACCCGGCAGCGCCGACCCGGTGGAGGTGCCCCGCGGCAGCGAGGCGCTGTTCATGCTGCAGCGCATCAGAGACGAGGCCCACCGCTTCGCCAACTCGTTCCACCGCGAGCTTCGCGGCAAGCGGATGACGGCGAGCTCGCTCGACGGAATCGCCGGGCTGGGACCGGCACGCTCGAAGAAGCTCGTCCAGGCGATGGGTGGCGTGAACGCGGTCAAGAAGGCCTCGCTCGACGATCTGAAGGCCCTGTCGTTCCTGCCCGCCGCGGTGGCCGAGGCGGTGCACGCCAGGTTCCACATCGAAGCGTCCCCCGGCTGAACCGGTCTGCCCGCACCGTACGCTGCTCGGCGATGGCCGACGACGAC
>VFMC01000070.1 GCA_006515795.1 Acidimicrobiaceae bacterium
CCGGCCTCGAACACCAGGGCACACGTGTGCACCGCGGCGTCGAACACGTGAGCGTCGCTCCACCAGGCATGGGTGAGCGACGCCCGATCGAGCACGCCGGCACGGATCGGCCCGGCGTCGCGCGAGGTGAGGATCGATTGCGGTAGAACGAGGCCGACGCGGCCACCGCCGGGTCGAACGAGCGCCATCGCCAGGGCGAGGAACTCGGCAGCCACATCGGCGTACGGGCCGCCACCGAAGCGTGAGCGCCCGCCCCGCGTGGTGGCCCGCGCCATCTGGTTGAGGAACGGCGGATTGCCGATGATCACGTCGAACCGGCGCCCGTCCCAGGCGCAGGTGAGCGCGTCGGCGTGAACTATCTCGGCGCCGGGCAGCGAGGCCCGCGCCGCGGAGACCGCTGTCGGGTCGACATCGATCCCGACGAGTTGTGCACGAGTGCCGAACAGGCGGCGAGCACCGGCGAGGAACCCTCCGTCGCCACACGCCGGATCGAGCACCGTGATCGGGCCATCCGGCGGGAGCGATGCGCCGACGATCGACACGATGTGGTCGACGAGCGCGGGTGGCGTGTACCAGGCCCCGAGCTGCTTGCGTCGGATGCGCTCATCGCTGGGGGAGACGCCGGCCACGGAGGCGAGCGTACGGCTCTCTCCGGTGCGAGCCGCCGCTGCGCCCGGCGCGTAGCCAGCCGGGCCCTGGGTTCACTGCACAAGGGCCGTTGCGCGGCATCAGATGCGCTGCGACGTACGCGGCGGCAAGGACGAGGCTCAGCGGATTGATCAAGAACACGGCAGAAGCGTTCATCAGGATGCGGCGGCCGCGGCGCTCACCCTGGGCGGACGGGCGCGATTTCGCATCGAACCTGGCTGATAGTGCGGTGAACGTAACGCCGAACAGCAGCCCGACTGCTACCACGGAGGCGATTGCCAGCCACGTCGGTGCGAGGATCCGGAAATCGCCATTTTCCGCCGATAGCGGGTCGTTGACACCGATCGTGCCGAGCACCAGCACCCCTACCAGCAGTCCCGCCTTCCATGCCGTGTTCGGCAACATCCGTCGCACCAGCAGATACAGCAACGACAGGAGCGTCGGGGCGACCAACCCGGCGAAGAGGACGAAGAAGGCGGTGCCGTCGAAGGTGATCTCACCGACGACCTCCTCGGCATCGGTCAGTCGTCCCTGTGCACCATCGCCTGATGTGGCCGCGAGCAGCCGCATCACGAACCGCCCGCCGAGCCCCGCCGTGAGCACGCCGGCGATGGCGCCGGCGGACAGCGTGGTGGTGACATCGCGTGCCGACTGGCGTACGGCCGCCTCGACCGATTCGTCCGGCGGGGCCGACGAGGTGATCGGAAGCGATCGGCCGCGCCATGCGATCGATGCCGCGTAGAGCACCGCCGGGACGCACACGATGGCGAGGATCACGTTGTCGGCTCTCACGGCGCGTTCCTTCCGCTGATCGCCGCATCGACCCCTCGACGGGCTGCCTCGGCGGCGAGCCTCACTCGACTGGCGAAGCCGACCTTCAAGAACACGTGGGAGAGGTGCGTTTCGACGGTTCGCCGGCTGATGCCGAGTCGTTCGCCGATGACCCGGTTGGATCCGCCGTCGAGAAGCAGTTCGACCACCACCTGCTCGGTCGGGGTGAGGCTGTCCCAGCCGAAGGTCGGGGCGCTCCGGTGAGCAGTGCGAGTCTGGGTCGGCATCGGCGCTCCCTTCGTTCCACCCCGACTCGATCGAGCCAACGGTGCTCCTATCCGACAGACGTGTAGCCGCCGGTTCCGGGTGACATGCCGGGTGACATGCCGGGTCGTCGGCGTGCGCCACCGAGCGATCTCACCATCGTTGTCACCCGCGGTCGATCCGAGTTCGTCCAACAGTCATGGCAACGACCGTCGGGCCACGCACCAGCACCGCATGTGCGACCATGTGGTTCGTGGACGCACTGGGGGTGCGGGTCCGCGACGCGCTGATCTCCTGGTGCAACGTGCCCGCCTGGTACTCGGTCGAGATCGCCCTCATCGGCGACGGCGACACAACGCGGCGCGAGTTCGACGTCGACGGGTTCGTCGCCGCGATGTTCCGCGATCAGAGCGTGCAACTGCTGCGATTGGCCCGCCTGTTCGTCGACGACCGCACCGCCGCCGAGGACCTCGTGCAGGAGGCGTTCATCCGGCTGGCGCGCAGTGCCCACCGGATCGAGGATCGCACGCGGGCGCCGGCCTACCTCCGATCGATCGTGGTGAACCTCGCCCGCGATCACAACCGGCGCGGACTCGTGTCGATGCGGCACCGGTCGCCGCTGAGCGAGGACCTCGGCGGCGCCGACGACGCGCTCATCCTCCACGAGGACCAACTAGAGGTTCTCGGCGCCCTCCACGAGCTCCCCGACCGACAACGGGTGTGCCTCGTGTTGCGCTACTACGACGAGCTCGGCATCGACGAGATCGCCGCCACCATCGGCGTGTCGCGCAACTCGGTGAAGACCCACCTGCAGCGCGGGCTCGCCGCACTGCAGCTACGCCTCACAACCTCGGCGGAGACATGAGCGATCTCGAGCAGCGGCTCGCGGGTGCGCTGCGCCTCAGCGTCGAGGATCTCGACGAGAGCTCCGACCTGTTCGCGCGGGTAGAGCTGAGCATCGACGACGATCGCCGCGTCCGACACCAACACCGCGCCCTCATCGGCGTGGCGACCTGCATCATCGGTGCGATCGTCTCCGTGACGATCGCAGTGACCGACGTTCACGAAGGAGAACTGCTCATGGACTGGTGGATACTGGAACTGATCACGACAGCGGTGCTGGTAGGCGTCGCCTTCTGGCTGGGCCCGCTGATCAAACGCTTCGGGCGCAGCTATGCGGCCGATGTGTTCCGGGCCAACCCGCGCACCGGCAAGAGCTTCATCATGCTCACCGACGTGGCGTACTACCTGATCTTCTTCTCGTACATCTTGTTCACCGTGACCTTCGCACCGAGGGACGGATGGCAGGACGCGGTCAATGCAGCGCAACTCCAGCACGAGACGGGGCGCGTCGCCGGGATCTTGCTGATCATCGGTGTGCTGCACAGCGCGAACCTGCTCGCCTTGCCGGTGATGGGGCGTCTGCTCACGTTGAACCGACGCCTCGACGACGCGTCGCCCGTGCAAGATCGGGACTGAGGGCGAGCGCGTGCGAGCGTCATCGACCGCGGCTACGGCCGCCGGTGTCGTCGCCGGCGCGGTCGTCCTCGCCACCGTCACGATGTTCGGTCTGCGCGGCTCGGGCGTCGTCCCAACGGGGGATGCCGACAACTCGTCGCCGCCTCCCTCCACCGCGGCCGGCACGCGCCCGGCCCAGCCGTCAGTGGTAACCGAGCAACGCCGGATGTTCCTCGAGTGGTGGCAGATCGAGGAGGTCGGCGCGCCGACAGAGGTGCTCGCCGACTTCACCGATGGCGATGTGCTGCTGATCACGATCTCCGGTGGTGAACCCGGTGCCCACGAGGAGGTGCGCCAGTGCACCAACGGAGTGCACGACTGGTTCGCCACGTGCCTCAACCCGTTCCCCGTCGTGTTCGACGACGACGGCATCGCTGCGTTCCAGTACCAGCTCGTCGATCCGGGGAACTGTGGTGCGAACGGCTCGTGCCTGATCGCGGTCGGCGACCAGAACGGCTCGGCGATGACCTACGGTTACACGGTGTTCGGCGCCGGCGCGCCGCCAAGACCGGTGGTCGAGTTGATCCCCGCGGGTCCCTACGCCGTCGGTCAGCGCGTCGGTGTCGAGGTGAGCTCGCTGCTGCCCGGCATGCCGATCACGATCTTGTTCTGTGGTGACGGATGCGCCCCCGCCGTGACCGGCATCGCCGATCAGGTCGGCAGGCACTCGAACGAGATCACCATCGCCGAGCGATGTGATCGATGTGTCGTCGTCGTGGTCGCTGGTGTCGGTGAGTCGATGACGTGGGTCACGCTGGCCGATGGCGCATCCGCCTCGTACGAGCGGTCGCGGCTGCTGGCCGGCCTTGCCGCGGCCGCAGCGCTCGTGTTGGCGGCGTTTCTCATCGTGCGGCGAGTCGATTGGCGGCCCCCCTCGGAAGCGGCGACGCCAGAGTTCGACGCCCCGTAACGCGGCGACGACGGCTGACCGGGCGAGGACCGGATCGCCCGTCCGCATCGCCGTGATCGCGTCGCGGATCATGCGGTTCCAGTCCATCCACCAGACCTTCTGGCCGGCGTCCAGCTCCGCGCCCAACCATGCCCGCAAACTCCCGGCCCATCAGCGACGTCGGGCTCCGTCATCCCGTCCGGTCTCGCTCCGCCGATCGCGGCGACCACCGCCCGAGGCGGGCGACCTACGGCTCAGCTCGCAGCGGACCAGATGTCGCGCCAGACACTCCAGGCGCCGTCGGCGTCGGGGCGGTAGATGTTGACGCCGTTGCCCTTGTCGGTGGTCGGCTCTCCGCCATCGCGAGGGGAGTCGACGACTTGGTACCGGTACCACTCGTACGCCAGGCCATCCGCCACGACCAGTTCGACGGTCGTCTTGCTCCACACGGTCTGGACCGCCTCGAAGTAAGCCGCGACCCAGGGGCCGACCGCGCCCTTGCCCGTGATCGGTTCGCTGTTCGGTGGCAGGAAGACGATGTCGTCGGTGACGGTGGCGAGGAATCGGGCGACGTCGTTGCTGTTGATCGCGTCGAGGTACGCCTCGTGCGCGTGGTGGACGGCTGCCTCGGTGGCGAGAGCGGTGTCGGACATGGTGTGCTGCTCCTTCGATCCTGACCGACGCCGGTTGCGATCGGTCAATGCGATCGTGCGGTTTGCGGACCCGCCGTACATCGGCCACGTGGCATATTCGGCGTCGGGGCCGTGGGATGATCGCGATCGCCGGGGCACGGGCACGACGCGGATATGCCATCCGGCAGATGTCGGCAGCGACCGAGTCAGGAGACGATGCCGCAGATGAACACCGCCAGCCCAGGCCCGCCTCCGCCTCCGCCTTCGCCTTCGAGCGCCCAGCGAGGCAGCCGATCGACGAACGTGCCGGCGCAGCTGTCCTCGTTCGTCGGTCGCGAAGCGGAGGTGGCATCGCTGCGTGCGGCGATCGTCGAGGACCGCTTGGTCAGCCTGACCGGTGCCGGCGGATGCGGTAAGACGCGGCTCGCGTACGAGGTCGCCACGCTCGAACTTGAGCAGAGTCGGTACCGCGAGGGTGTGTGGTGCGTGGAGCTCGCACCTTTGGGTAGCGCCGAGCTCGTCGCTCACGCTGTCGCCGCGGTGTTCGGCCTTCGCGAGGAGTTCGGGCGGCCGATGCTCGACACGCTCACCGAGCAGCTCCGCACCGCGTCGGCGTTAGTCGTCGTCGACAACTGCGAGCACGTGCTCGACGGAGCGGCGACAGCGATCGAGACGGTGCTGCAGCGCTGCCCCGGGGTGCGCGTCATCGCCACGAGTCGCGAGGCGCTCGGGGTGTCGGGCGAGGTGATCTGGCGAGTTCCGTCGCTCGACGAGTCGACGGCGTTCGAGCTGTTCGTGCATCGTGGGCGCAGCGCTCGACCGACGTTCGAGCCGTCGGTCGACGAGCGACCGGTGATCGCCGAGATCGTTTCGCGGCTCGACGGCATCCCGCTCGCCATCGAGCTCGCTGCGGCACGGCTGCGGATGATGAGCCCGTCCAGTATCGCCGCGGGGATCGACGACCGGTTTCGCCTCCTCAGCGGCGGCAGCCGGACCGCGATGTCGCGCCAACAGACCTTGGAGGCGTCGGTCGCGTGGAGCTACGACCTGCTCCACCCCGACGAGCAGCAACTCGCGCGGCGTCTCTCCGTGATGCACGGCTTCACCCTCGAGGCGGCCGAAGACGTGGCCGGGGAGGACGCGGCGGACCGGTACGGCGTGCTCGACGTGCTCACGAGGCTGGTCGACAAGTCGATGGTGCAGGCCGACCACGCGACGACCGGCCAGGGTTACCGATTCCTCGAGACCGTGCGCCAGTACCTCCTGCAGCGACTCGCCGAGAGCGGCGAGGCCGAGGGCGTGCGTGCCCGCCACCTGTCGTACTTCGTCTCGCTCGCCGAATACGCGGCGCCCGAGGTCGCGTTGCGCGATGGTGCGGCGCTGTTGGCGATGCTCGAGTCCCAGCATGCCAACCTCGAGTCGGCGCTCGAGTTCGCCGATGGGTCGGGCCGTCGCGAGTCGGCCCTGCGGCTGGCTACAGCGATGGCGCTGTTCTGGGAGCTGCGCGGCCACCTCGGGCGCGGCGGGCGATGGCTGGCCCGGCTGCTCGACCAGACCGATCCGGAACCGACCGTCCATCGCGCCCGCGCCTGTTGGGCAGCGGCGCACATCGGGCTGTACGCCGGTGACCTCGAGACCATGTCGGTTCGTGCACCCGAAGCGGTGGAGCTGGCCGAACGGCTCGACGACGACTGGGCCCGCGCCCGAGCGCTCAACACCCTCGGCTTCGCCACCGCCGTCACGACTCCGAACGAGGCACGGCCGCTGCTCGAGCGGAGCATCGAACTGGGATCACGCAGCGGCGACCAGTGGTCGGTGCTCAACAGCCACAAGATGCTGACGGTCCTGTGCTGGGTCACCGGCGACGACGTCGCCGCGACCGAGGACCTCGAGACGCTGCGCGCGCTCGCCACCCGGCACGAGGCCGGGTACTTCCTCGCCTGGTACCACGGCCTACGCGGCATGTTCCTCGCCCGTCGTGGCGACCTGGCCGACGCGCGTCGATACCTCCAGCGGGCGATCGACCTCTGCGACGGCATCGGCGAGCCGATCACCGGCTCGATGGCACGCGCTTGGCTGTGGGCCGTCGACATCGCGGAGGGCGAGTACGAAGCGGCCGAGCGCAGCTGCACGGCGCTCCTGCACCGCTCACATGCGACCGGTGGCGGTCTTGCGGTCGCCGACCTGCTCGCCAACCTCGGCCAGATCGCGATCGGGCGTGGTGATCTCGCCCAGGCCGTCTCCCTCCTCGCCCGCAACTACGACGACACCCGCGAGCACGGCCTGCCTTACTTCGTCGTGCTGCCGGCGATCGTCGAGGCCTCGGCGCGCCGACGTCTCGGCGAGCACGCACGAACTCGCGATCTCCTCGACGACATCGCCGGTCTGGCCGCTGGATTCGGGAACCAGTGGATGCTGGCCCGGATCGAACTGGAGCGGGGCCTGGTCGCACGGGCGTCGGGAGAGCCCAACGTCGCCGCCCGCCACGTGCACGGGGCGTTGGTGTCGTTCGCTCGGATGGGCCACCGGCCCGATGTCGCCGCCTCCCTCGAGGCCGTTGCCGCGCTCGCGCATGACGCCGAGAGTGACGCCGAGGCCGTGCGCTGTTTCGCCGCAGCAGCGGCGCTGCGCGCAGAGCTCGGGATCGTCGGTGTGCGGCCCGATGCGGCAGCGGTCCACGCGGCGTGCGACATGCTGCGAGCCTCGCTCGGCGCCGATGTGTTCGCCACGCACTGGGCGGAGGGATCCGCACTTTCGATGGACGAGGCCGTCGAGTACGTGTCGAGGGCACGTGGCGAGCGGAAGCGG
>VFMC01000071.1 GCA_006515795.1 Acidimicrobiaceae bacterium
CGCCGAGCACCTCCTCGGAGGTGACGTCGATGTTGCCCTGCGCAGCGTGCAGGGCGAGGTAGACGTCGCCGCGGATGGCGTCGTGCATCATGTCGCCATCCTGGTGATAGCGCTGGGCCAGGCTGAGCAGGTTCAGCTCGTCGTTGGCCGCCTGCACGCGGGTCAACGAGAAGTACCCGGCGCCGGCGATGAACATCACGAACACCACGCCGATCAGCGAGAGCACGGCGAGACGTCGGCGCAGCGTCAACCCGTTCGACCGGAGCACGGACGGCGGCGTGGTTGGCTCGGTCTGTCGTGTGTCGTCGAGGAATGCTGCTGCGAAGGCCACAGCCACGCCGCCTTTCAGTGGATTCCGCCGTGTTGATTCGTGCGGTCTGACGTTCGTGTATCGGCACAATCACCCCACAGTTGAGGGGTACTTGACGATTCCCTTGGTACCAACCGACGCGTGCAACACTGCGACGATGACCAGCCCTGACGATGGTGCAGACGCATCCACCCACGCCTTCGCCGGTCGACCGCTGCCCGCCTGGTACGACGACGCGAAGTTCGGCATCTTCATCCACTGGGGTCCGTATGCCGTGCCGTGCTTTGCTCCCGTCGACCAGGACATGGGTGACCTGTTCGCCGCCGGCGACTGGGCCGAGGTGTTCCGGTGGAGCCCCTACACCGAGTGGTACCTCAACTCGTTGGCGCTCGAGGGCAGTGCCACCGCGCAACACCATGGCGCGACCTACGGCGAGCGCACCTACGCCGATTTCGTCGACGAGTTCCGGGCCCGGTCCAGCGGCGCCGACGTCGCCCACTGGGCAGGGCTGTTCAAGGCAGCTGGAGCGCGCTACGTGGTGCCGGTGACCAAGCACCACGACGGCTACCTGATGTGGCCGAGCTCGGTCCCGAACCCGCACCGCAGTGCGTGGATGGCCGAACGCGATCACATCGGCGAGCTCGCGGTTGCGACGCGCGAGCTGGGAATGCGCTTCGGCCTGTACTACAGCGGTGGTCTCGACTGGACCTTCACACCTCCGCCGATCGACGGCCTCGTCTCGATGTTCGCCAACGTTCCGTCGTCGGCCGAGTACGCCGAGTACGCAACAGCGCACGTCGACGAGCTCATCGATCGCCATCTCCCGAGCGTGCTGTGGAACGACATCGCTTGGCCGACGGCCGCAGATCCGAACGTCACGATCGGTCGCTACTACGACCGGGTTCCCGACGGCGTGGTGAACGATCGCTTCGACATGATCGGCGTGATCCAAGGCCGGCAGCACGCCGACTTCGTGACGCCGGAGTACTCGACGAAGGCCAGTTCGTCGATGAAGTGGGAGGTGTGCCGGGGCATCGGGCGCTCGTTCGGTTACAACAGGATGGAGGGTGAGGCCACGCTGCCGTCGGTCGACGACCTGATCTGGATGCTCGTCGACATCGTCGCCCGCGGCGGCAACCTGTTGCTCAACGTCGGTCCGTCGGCCGATGGGCAGATCCCGCTGGCCCAGGTTGTGCGGCTGAGCGGGCTCGGGTGGTGGTTGCGCGTCAATGCGGTCGCGATCTACGGCACCCGCCCGTGGTCCGGCGCGCCCAACACGCCCGGCGACGGCGCGTCCGTAACCGGCGATGGTCGGCCAGTTCGGTTCACCTGCAACGACGAGCACATCTTCGCCATCGTGCAGGGTGCTCCGGCGAACACCGTCCACATCGCGATGGCGACCATGCCCCTGGGCTCGGAGGTGACCATGCTGGGCAACGACCGACCTCTGCCGCACCGGGCCGGCGATGGCCAGCTCACCATCGAGCTACCCGATCATCTGCCGCCGGCGCCGGCGACGGTGTTCGCGATCAGCCGCGCCCGCTGAACTTCACGGTGCCCACTGCGCCTGGTCGCGACATCGTCCCCATCGCTATGAGCTCGCGGTCGATCGCCACGCGGTCGGCGGCGCTCTCGAGGGAGAGCACATCGGGTTCGGTGATCTCGGCATCGCTGATGATGTCGCCCGGCAGCTCGGCCGCGACCCGGGCGACGAGACGTCGGGCCCGGTCGATCGCGGCAGGGTCGACGAAGGCCACCACGGTGCCGACGGCGCCGGCGCGACCGGTACGACCCGAGCGGTGCACGTAGTCGGTCGGGTCCGTCGGAAGGTCGTGGTGCACCACACAGGCGACACCCTCGACGTGCAGGCCGCGGGCGGCAACATCTGTGGCCACCATCAGCCGGGTGGTTCCTGCGGCGAACCGGTCGAGCGCACGCGTTCGGTCGTGTTGGGCGTTCCCCCCGTGGAGCAACGAGGCTTCGACGCCCAGCCGACGGACCTGAGCCGCAACCCGGTCAGCTTCGCGGCGGGTGTTGGTGAATGCGACCGTCGGTCCGCAGTGGCGGGCGATGTCGGCAAGGAGCGCCACCCGACCGGCGTTCGCCACGACCCACAGGTGATGGCGAACCGGGACGATGTCGGGTGCGGCGACGTGGTGCCGAACGGGTGAACGCTGTTGGGTGGCCGCCACCAGCTCTTCGACGGGCCCGGCGAGGGTGGCCGAGAAGAGCAGCGTCTGGCGACCGGACGAGGTGAGCTGGAGCAACCGCATGACATCTGGCAGGAAGCCCATGTCAGCCAACCGGTCGGCCTCGTCGATCACCACCGTCGTCACCGAGCCGAGGTCGGCGGCGCCCTGTTCGACGAGGTCGAGCAGCCGGCCGGGGCAGGCGATGACGACATCGACCCCTTGTCGCAAAGCCTCGATCTGCGGCTCGAACGGTACGCCACCGTGAACGGCATGGAGGCGAAGACCGAGCGCTGTCGCCAACGGATCGAGGGTGCGGATGATCTGTCGAGCGAGCTCACGCGTCGGGGCGACGACCAGTCCGATCGGGATCCGTGCCGGGGCTCCGGCCGGGCCTGCTCGGCGCGCCGCGTCGACCAGTTGCAGCAGGGGTAGGCCGAAGGCCAGGGTCTTGCCCGATCCGGTCGGCGCCTCACCAGCGACGTCTCGTCGCGCCAGCGCGTCGGGAATCGTTGCCGCCTGGATCGGTGACGGTGTGGTGATCGCGTGCGCGATCAACGACTCGACCAAGGCGCCGGCCACACCGAGCGCGGCGAAGGTGGATGCCCGTGCGTCGATGCCCGAAGGCTAACCCCAAGCCCGTTCAGCGAGCTCACTTGAACGACAGAGGGCCTAGTCTTCGACGCATGGCCGACCTTCTCGCCCTGTCCTCTCAGATCATCGACAGCGGTCACACCGACCAACCGGTCAACCGCGTCACCAACGAGCTCAGCGAGATCGCCGACGGGGTGGCGATGGTCGAGAGCTTCAGTCACTGCGTCGCCCTCGACACCTCCGCCGGCCTGGTCTGCTTCGATGCCAGCGGTGCGCAGACCGGGCGGGCCGTGGTCGAAGCACTCGGGTCGTGGCGCAGCGCTCGAGTGTCGCATCTGGTGTACACCCACGGCCACGCCGATCACGTCGGCGGTAGCACCTTCTTCGCCGGCGCAGCAGCGGCCTCGGGGCACCAGCGACCGCACGTGATCGGACACGAGAACATCGATGCCCGTCTCGACCGCTACGAGCTCACCAACGACTGGAACCTGCTGATCAATGCCCGTCAGTTCGGCGGAGTGTCGCCCGCGTCGAACCTGCAGGTCGGCGGCGAGGACGACGCGGCCGGCAGCGGCATGAACGTGAGCCTGCCGAACAGGGTGAGGCGCTTCCTCCCCGCGGCCACGTTGCGGCCCGACGAGACGTTCCGTGAGTCGCACTCCACCGTCGCCGGCGGCCACACCATCGACTTCCATCACGCCCGCGGCGAGACCGACGACCACCTGTGGGCCTGGCTGCCAGCCCACAAGGCGCTGGTGACCGGCGACTTCCTGATCTGGAACTTCCCCAACGCCGGCAACCCGCAGAAGGTGCAGCGCTACCCCATCGAGTGGGCCGCCGCGCTGCGCCGCATGGTCGAGCTCGGGCCGGAACTGCTGTTGCCTGCCCACGGCCTGCCGATCGCGGGCCGCGAGCGCATCGCTCGCGTGCTCGATGACGTCGCGACGGCGCTGGAGGACCTCGTGCGCGACGTGCTCGCGATGATGAACGCCGGTGAGAAGCTCGACACGATCGTGCACACCGTGCGGGTTCCGGCCGACACGTTGGCCAAGCCCTACCTACGGCCGCTGTACGACGAGCCCGAGTTCGTGGTGCGCAACATCTGGAGGCAATTCGGTGGCTGGTGGGATGGGGCAGCCTCGCGTCTGAAGCCTGCGCCCGACGCGGTGGTGGCGGGCGTGCTTGCCGAGTTGGCGGGCGGGCCCGATGTGCTGCTCAGGCGCGCCGAGGCCGCCGCGACCGACGGCGATCTGCGTCTCGCCTGTCACCTCGCCGACCTGGCCGGCTGGGCCGAGCCCGACGACCCCGGCATCCACGCCGGCCGGGCGGCCATCTACCTCGCCCGGCGCAGGACCGAGTCGAGCCTGATGAGCAAGGGCATCTACGCCGCGGCAGCCCGCGAGAGCCAAGCAGTGGTCGACTCGCACTGACGTCGGAACCGCGAACTCGGGTTGCAGCTCACATTGCACCGCGGTGCGTCGCCTGCTCGAGGTTCGTGAGGCGCGCCGCGAGCTCGACACGATAAGCCGTAGCTCGTCGTAGCTTGAGATGCTCGTAGCCGCGGACCTGATCGGGGAGCGACGCGATGGCGATCGCTTCGGCGGCGAGCTCCGGCCGGTAGACGACGACGAGACGTCGCGTCGCTTCGAGGAACTCGGGCACCATTGCCCGCTCGATGCGGCGGATCTCGTTGTGACCGAACGGATCGAAGACCGTGCCCCGGAGCCGCTTTGCACCGCGGAGGGCGACGAACATCGGCCGCGCCCAGCGGCCGAGCCGGATCTTGCGGTGCAGGCCGACCGCGCGGAGCAGCGGTGGGTGGAGGTTCCACTGCACCTTGGCCCCGCGGCCGCCGACAGACTCGGCAGCGGTTCGCGACTCCGGCCGCAGCAGCAGCCTGGCCACTTCGTACTCGTCCTTGTACGCCATCAGCTTGTGCAGGTTCGTTGCCACTGCTCGCGTGAGCGCGTGATCGTGACATGTCGCGACATGATCGACGGCGTCGCTGAACTGCCGGGCGTAACCGGCGGACTGGTAGCCGGTGAGATCGTCGACGAGGCGTGCGATCAGCGCCTCGAGCGCCTCCGGCTCGGTCGATGGCATCGATTCGGAGTCGGCCGCCCCATCACGGCGCCCGAGGCGGAACGCGGCCAGGTTCCTTCCGACCGCAACACCGTTCAACTCGATCGCCTGCTCGATGTGTTCTGCCGCGATCGGGATGTGCCCGAGCGCGTCGGCCTCGATGAGCAGCCTCGTGGTGGCCCGTAGGCGGGCGACAGCCTCGTCGTGCGGGTAAGGCGTTTCCGGATGCACCACCATCGATCCGGTGGCGACCGCCGACGTGGAAGCGATCACCGCGGTGCGCGTCGGCGACGTGCCACCGATGTGGGCCTCGCTCGCGGCCACCAGCAGATCGAATGCCAGCAGCGTGTCGACAGATCCGGCTGTCGCCCGGTTGGACGGCTGCGGAACGTCGCGGCTGAGGCGGATGTCGCTCACCACCGGGCCGGCCTTCTGCGAGAGCCCCGTCTGGTCGAGTCCGCGAACCTGATACCCATCGATCATCGCCGCCGTGCCGAGGATCTGGCTGACGGTGACGACACCGGTGCCGCCGATGCCACTCAACCGGATGGTGAAATCGCCGTCGACGCGCCGGGCGATGGGCGGCGGGAGGCTCGCCGGATCGATCGCCGCCGTGCTGCGTGCGTGTCGTGCCGACGTTCTCGCTGAGCGTTTCGGGCGACGCGGCGTGACGGTGAGGAACGACGGGCAATCGCCCTTCACGCAACTCGCGTCGAAGTTGCACGTGGCCTGATCGATGGTGGTCTTGCGGCCGAACGGCGTTTCGATCGGTTGCACGCTGAGGCAGTTGCTGAGGATGAGCACGGTGGTACCGCTGATCTTCCGCAGCCGCTCCTGGGCCTCGATGATCCGCGACCGATCCCACAGGTCGACCCCTGGCGGCAGCGTGACGTCGCGATAGCGACCGACGTCGTCGGCGGTGACGAGCACCTGGCGCACTCCTTCGGCGAGGAAGACCTCCGAAAGGTGGGCGACGTCGAGCTGACCGAAGGCGTCCTGGCCGCCGGTCATCGCCACAGCGCCGTTGTAGAGCACCTTGTAGGTGATGTTCA
This sequence comes from Acidimicrobiaceae bacterium, assembly GCA_006515795.1. Classification (GTDB taxonomy): domain Bacteria; phylum Actinomycetota; class Acidimicrobiia; order Acidimicrobiales; family Ilumatobacteraceae; genus VFMC01. The sequence goes on from VFMC01000071.1 coordinate 6,228, forward strand.
CGCCGTTGGCGACAGCGGCGCGCACGGCCAACATCCCCGAGTGGAAGAGGGTGCCGTCGCCGATGTTCTGGAACAGGTGCCGGTCGTCGACGAATGGCGCCATGCCGAACCACTGCGCGCCCTCGTTGCCCATCGCCGTGACCCCGACGATGTGACCGAACCGTTCGGGTTCCATCAGCATCACCATCGTGTGGCACCCGATGCCGCCGCCAACGAGTGAATGATCGGGCACACGGGTGGACGTGTTGTGCGGACAGCCGGAGCAGAAGAACGGTGTGCGGTCGACGCTGAGCGGGATCAGCTCGCGCTCACCGGGTCGATGCTCGTCGGGCGCCGCCAGCCGTTCGGCGGCGATGCGCTGCACCAGCCGAGCGCGCAGTCGGGGGGCGATGATGTCGGCAGTGAGCGAGCCGGTCGACGGCAGCATCGGCGAGCCGTCAGGTTCGTGCTTGCCGCACACGACCGGCCGCTCGTTCTGGCTGTACAGAGCTTCCACCACCTGCCACTCGAGGGTGGGGTTCTTGTCCTCCACGACGATCACCTCGGTCAGCCCGGCGGCGAAGGCGCGGATCAGGCCGCGGTCGAGCGGCACCGGCAGTCCCAACTTCATCAATCGGACGCCGACCGCGCGCAGGTCGTCGTCGGTGCGCAGCCCGAGCAGTCGCAGCGCCTCGCGCATCTCGTGGAACGTGTGGCCGGAGGCGGCGATGCCGATCCAGTCGTTGGGGCCGCGGACCGACACGGTGTTCAAGTTGTTCTCGACGCTGTAGCGGCGGGCGAGCTCGAGCCGGATCTCCTGGAACTCGCGTTCGAGATCCAGCGTGTACGGCGTGATCAGGCGACCGCTCGGCAGCGGCACGAACACCTTGCCGTTCACCTCCATCGTCGGCATCACCGGCACTATCCGCTCGGGATGCAGCTCGACCGTGCCAGTGCCATCGGCGACAGCCTCGACGATCTTGATCGAGGTCCACAGCCCCGACGCCCGTGACAGCGCGATTGCATGGCGGCCGAGGTCGACGGCCTCTTGCACGTCGCCGGGGAACAGCACCGGGATGTGCAGGTCGACGAGGGTGGCATCGCTCGACGACGGCAGGGTCGAGCTCTTGGCGCTCGGGTCGTCGCCGACCAAGGCGACGGCTCCGCCCCTGCTCGACGTGCCGGCGAACACGGCGTGGCGCAGCGCATCGCTGGCGCGGTCGAGGCCCGGCGCCTTGCCGTACCAGATGCCGATCACACCGTCGTAGCGGCACGAATCGAGCGTGACGCTCAGCTGAGAACCCATCACCGCTGTCGCCGCGAGTTCCTCGTTCATGCCCGGCTGGAACACCAGCCGGAGGCCATCGGCCGCGGCCAATGCCGCTGCTGTGCTGATGTCGCGGTCGTAGCTCGCCAGGGGGCTGCCCTGATAGCCGGTCACGTATGCGGCTGTGTTCCACCCTGCGGCGCGGTCGATGCGGAGCTGCTCGTACGGCAGCCGGGCCAGGGCCTGCGCGCCGCTGAGGAACACGGTGCCCTCGTCACGTCGATACCGGTCCGACAGCTCGTAGGGCCGGCCTGGCGACCCATCGAACGGCGTCTCGATTCCGTCAGGTGCGTCGCGAAGAACCACGCGGCCAGTCTTCCACCGCTCGGAGGGTGAGTCGAGCGTCCCCGTCCGGTGATCACGGGTCGCTCAACGCAGCGGGTCGAAATCGATCAACCGCTCGAGGAATCGAGCCGGTTGCACGAGGTGCGGGTAGTGACCCTGCTCGGGCCACACCTCCACGGTCGCGGTAGGGATGTGACCGCGGAGCCACGTGGTGTACTCCGTTCCGGGATCGATTCCGTGGAGCGAGAGGTACGGAACGGTCACGGCAGCCGCCAGCGTCGCCACGGCGTCGTCGAGCTGATCGGGTGTGGAGTCGAAGATGGTCCCCCAGATCGCCAGCACCACCGCCTGATCGGCACGCTGGAGATCACCGACCCGCGCCGCCTCGTCCGCGGGTAGCGGTCCGAGGAGCGGCTGGAACACCATGTCCATCGCCGCCTGGAACGTTGCCGCGTCGCCACGCAGCATCGGCTCCAGTTGGGAGAGACCGTCCTTGAACGCGGCGAGCCGCAACGGCTGATCCACGTTGAGCACCGCGCGAGGGCGAGCGACCGCGGCGAAGGCGGTGGCAACGACGCCGCCGAGCGAATGTCCGACTACCAGCGGGGACTGCGCGTCGAGGTTGGCCAGGGTCTCGGCGACATCGGTGGCGAGCGTGATCGGGTCGTAGGCGTCGCCCGTGCCGGATTCGCCGTGCCCACGCAGGTCGACCGCGACCACGTGGTAGCGCTCGGAGAGCGGCGCGATCAACGGTTGCCACATCTGGCGGCACTCGGTGATGCCGTGAATGAGGACGAGGGCAGGACCCTCGCCGGTGCTTTCGTCGGCGAGCAGCATCACATCACCGTAGGCGACGGGCCAGGGCGCCCTTTCAATCCGTGTAGACGGGCGCCGTGCGGCCTACGACTCACGCCCCGGCTGGGCCCGCCTCGCCGAATCGATGCGGGCGATTCGGGTGCGCGCCGCCGGGTGAGTTGCGGCGAGGCGCTCCCTGAGGGAATGGGGGCGTTCGCCACCACCGAGGGCGATCAGCCGGCGGAGCGCGTTCGACAGCTCGCCGCCGAAGCCGAGGCTGACGGCGCGCTGGTCGGCCTGGTACTCGGCGCCCCGCCCGGCCACGTTGCCGATCGTGTTGGCCACGATGAGCCCACTCAGCAGCACCCACGACACCGCGTTGAGCACTGCGGTGGCCAGGCGTCCCAGCGCCGTGAGGGCGGCCGAGTGACTCGCAAAGCTGGTCGTCGCCGCCGTGGCCACGTTCTGCAGGTAGAAGCCGGCGCGGGCGAGCAACATCACGGGCAGGCCGATCCACTGGGTGATCGTGAGGGCGACGGTGTGCAGCCCGAGGTGGTGGCTCAGCTCGTGGGCGAGCACGCCCGCCAGTTCGTCGCGCGGCAACGTCTCGATCGCGAGCGTGGTGACGACCACGAGATGACCGCCGCAGGCAAACGCGTTCAGCTCCTCGGCCGGGAGCACCGCCAGCACGTAGCGGGAACCGGGCAGCCTTGCGGCCTGCAGCACCGAGCGCCAGGCCGTGTCGAGCCTGACCCGTTCGTCGCGCGTCGGCCGGCGGGTGCCGAGGGCCCGGGTGAGGATCAGCACCTGGACCGGTTTGATGAACAGCAGGGCTGCCCCCAACAGGTAGGCGACGACGAACCAGGTGTACGACACGTCGTTCACCAGCGAAAGCGGCAACCACAAGACCGCAAGGGCCACCAGACACAGCGGGAGCAGCATGATCACCGGCGCGAACGCGGCCAGAGCCGATGTCTCGATCGTTCGTCCGCCCCACCGCATCCACCCACGATACGGGGCGGAAACCGACCGCGGTGAGCGGTGTCGGTTCACCCTCGGTGTCACTCAAGGTTCTCTGAAGAGCGAAGGTGATCCGTGCGCGGCATTGCCGATATCACTAACCTGCGGTCATACCCGCGCGGACCGCGCGGGATCTGCCTGTCGGGAGGGACGTTTCTTTGGCAATCCGTGCGACACCCGTCGTCGAAGGCTCGGGAGTGACCAAGACGGTCCGCGAGCTGCTCGACGACGCGCGTGCCGCCGAGAACAACGACGTCGTTGCCGCCCGGGCGATGGCCCAGCAAGCCCGGGTGATGGCTAGAACTCTCGACGACGGCAGCGGCGAAGCCGAGGCGCTGTACCGGCTCGCCTCGATCGCCTATGCGGCCGATCAGGCCGACGAGGCCTTCTCGATCGCGCTCGATGCCCGGGAGCTGTCGCGGCGAGTCGGTGCCACGGTCGTCGAGGTGTGGTCGCTCAACCTCGTCGGTCTCGTCCACTACAACGCCGGCAACTACTCCGAGGCCCTCGGATCGGCGCTTCAGGCGCTCGAGCTGTATCGGCTCACCGACCACCGGGTCGACGAGGGCAACCTGCTCAACACGATTGCGATCATCCACCACTCGTTGGGCGACACCGACCGCGCCCTGGTCACCTACGAGGCCGCGCTCACCGCCAACAAGTGGCTCGAGCGTCCCGAGTACGACGTCCTCACGCTCACCAACATGGCCGAGGTGCGCGCCGGTCGGCACGAGGACCTCCTCGCGGTGAGCCTCGACGAGTCGGCGCTCGAACTGGCACGTGAGCACGCTCCCGAGTACCAGCCGGAGATCCTCGCTCGCCTCGGCATGTCCTACTGCGCGCTCCCCCAGCGCGAGCGAGCCGAGGAGTGCCTCGACGAGGCCGAGCTCATCGTTCAGCAGCGAACCGGCGCAGCGGCCACGGAGAGCACTGGATTCGCACTGGCGATGGCCCGCGGCCGGATCGCCACCGAGCGCGGTGACAGCGAAGCGGCCCTGCGGAGCCACGCCGCGGCACTCGAGATCGCCCGCGCCGGGTCGATGCTCGAAAAGGAGCTCGTCGCCCACGCCCAGCTCGCCGCCTCCTACAAGCAGCTGGGGCGGTTCGAGGAGGCACTCGAACATCAAGAGGCGAGGTTCGCCCAGCACGAGGCGCTGTTCAGCCAGGGCACAGACCTGCGCATCAAGACCCTGCAGATCGCCCACGACACCGAGGCCGCCAGGCAGCAGGCCGAGATCTTGCGGCTCCGCACGGGCGAGCTCGAGGCGTTGGTGCGTGGTCGAACATCCGATCTGGAGGAGTATCAGCTCGAGGCGTTCCAGCGGCTCGCGGTGCTGGCCGAGTTCCGCGACACCGACACCGGAGAGCACACGATCCGGGTCGGCGACATGTCGGCGGCGATTGCCAAGCAACTGGGCGAGTCCGATGAATGGGTGCACCACCTCCGCCTGGCCGGGCGGTTGCACGACATCGGCAAGGTGGCGGTGCCCGACTCGATCCTGCTCAAGCCCGGGCCGCTGACCGCTGACGAGTTCGACGTGATGAAGACCCACACCACGATCGGGGCCGAGATCCTCTCCGGCAGTTCCTCGCCGCTGATCCAGCTCGCCGCCGAAGTGGCGTTGAATCATCATGAACGATGGGACGGCACCGGATATCCGGGAGGGCGCGTCGGCGAGGACATCCCGCTCAGCGGACGGATCGTCACCGTGGCCGACGTGTTCGATGCGCTCACCAGCCACCGCACCTACAAGCACGCATGGACGCCGCTCGAAGCGATCCAGTACATCATCGGGGCGAAGGATGCCCAGTTCGAAGCGCGCGTCGTCGACGCGTTCATCGAAGTCGTGAGCGAGACGCATCCGGAGATCTGCGAAGAGATCGGTCGCGCCGTCGCCTGATCAGGTTCGAGGTGCCGTCGCCGGTTCGCCGCCGAGGGCCCGCTGCACCCAGTCACCCACGAACTCGGCGAGCTCGTCGACGTCGACGGCGAGGCTGCCGGTTCGCAGCGCGTGACTGAACGACGACACGGCGCCCAGCACCCCGGTGGCCGCCAATCGAGGATCGCCGTCGGGGATCAGCCGCTGGGCCTGGGCCTCACGGACGAGGCGGATCACGTCGTCGGCGTACACGTCGCTGCCGGCGCGCAACACGCCCGCCACCTCGTCGTCGGCCCGCTCCACGTCGAGCAAGGCGAAGTACGACCGGTGCTCGGCCATGAACACCACGCTGGCCTGCGTTCCCTGCCGGATGCGGGTGAGGGCGTCGGCGCTGGGATCCATCGCCGCTGCTTGGGCCCGACGGAGCTGGAGCCGCATCGTGCGCACGAGCTCGGCGAACAGGCTCTCCTTGGTGGGGAAGTACCAGTACATCAACCCCTTGGCCACCCCGGCCGACGCACAGATGTCGGCGATGCGGGTGTTCGAGTAGCCCTTGGTCGAAAACAGCGTGGCCGCGGCCTCGAGGAGCTGATGCTTGCGCTCGAGCCCCTGCTCGGTGTGGGTCCGGCCATCGCTCACGTCCCTAGTCGACCATTGTCTTGACCAGCCGGTCAAGGCGGGGGGCGCGCGTACACTGCGCGAATGGGGGGCACGCGAGCCGAGCGGATCGAGAACCGCACGCGGAACCCGAAGTGGAAGAACGTCCCGGTTCGGATCGAGATGCTCGAATGCATCAACTGCGACGCCTGCCTGCGCCATTGCCCGTCGCACTTCGGAGCGATCTTCAACCACGGTCCCGACGTGATCATCCTCCCCGAGCTGTGCAGTGGTTGCGACAAGTGCCTGCCCGCCTGCCCGGTGAACTGCATCTACCCGTTCCCCGATTGGGAGACGGTCGGGGTTCCCGCGCAGTGGTGGGACGAGCCGCTCGGCGACAACGATCCCTACGTCTGACGGCGTACGGTGTCCGGCGTGGTTCCTTCCTGGTCGACCCCGATCGATGAGCGGCCGACCTGGCGAGGCTGGCTGCACACGATCGCGTTCGTCGTGTGCCTCCCCGCCGTGGTCGCCCTCGTCTTGTTGGCCGACGGCCGCGCCGCACGTGCGGCCACCGCGGTGTACGGAACCGCGCTGCTGGTCGCCTTCGGCACCTCGGCCGGTTATCACCGGCTCGCCCGCTCCGAACGCGCCGGCCGGGTGTTGCAGCGGCTCGACCACTCGGCGATCTTCCTGTTGATCGCCGGCGTGGGGCGTGCCGATGCTGTGGGTGGTGTGGACCCTGGCCGCGGTCGGCATCGTCATCAAGTGCTTCGGCTTCGAACGTTTCAAGAACCTCGGATACGCGTTGTACCCGATCCTCGGATGGGTTGCGGTCATCGCCCTGCCTGTGCTGTTCCGTTCGCTGTCGGGCCTCGAGTTCGCGCTCGTCGTGCTCTCCGGCCTGATCTACACGGTGGGCATGCCGATCCTCCTGCTCGGTCGTCCCGATCCCTGGCCGCGCACCTTCGGCTACCACGAGATCTGGCACGGGTGCACGGTGGCGGCCGCTGCCTGCCACTTCACCGCCGTCGGCCTGCTCGTGCGCTGACGGCTGGTGACATACTCGTGCACATGACAGGAGCCCTCATCCCCGGCGCTGACGCATGGTCGTTCAGCCCGCCTGCCCCATCCGCCGCCGGAGTCCTCGTGATCCACGGCTTCACCGGCAATCCCGGGTCGATGAGGGGGCTGGCCGAGGCCTGTGCCGCGGCCGGGTTCCATGTCGAGATGCCTCGCCTGCCCGGGCACGGCACCACCATCGAAGAGATGCTCACCACCTCGTGGGCCGACTGGTCCGGCGCGGCGGCCGCGGCGCTGGCACGGCTCGCGGCTCGCGCCGAGCGGATCGTGATCGCCGGGTTGAGCATGGGTGGCTCGCTCACCCTGCGGCTCGGCGCCGACCATCCCGACGTACGTGGGCTGGTGTGCATCAACCCGGCCACGCGGCCGCTCGCATCCGCGCTGGTGGAGATGGTGGAAGGCATGCTCGCCGCCGGCGACGAGATGATGCCCGGCATCGGCAGCGACATCGCCGACCCCGACGCTCACGAATCAGCCTACGATGGCACCCCTCTTCGCCCGCTGCTGTCGTTCGTGAACGACGGCTTGGCCCCGCTCGTCAAAGAGTACGCGCAGATGCGGGTTCCGCTGCTGCTGATGAACTCGCCCAACGATCACGTCGTCGAGCCCGCCCAGTCCGACTTCTTGGCCGAGACCTACGGTGGCCAGGTCGAGCGGGTGATCCTGGAACGCAGCTTCCATGTCGCGACGCAGGACTACGACAAAGATCTGATCAACGCGCGGACCGTCGAGTTCGCCAGGCGCCTCACCGCCGGATGATCGCACTGCTGGCTTCTCCACTGCCGGCCGGCGGCATGCTCGGTGGCCTGCTGGGCGTCGTCTCTCCGGCGAGCCTTCCCAGTCCATCGAGTGGGGTGTTGGAGATCGGGCCACTGTCGATCCACGCCTATGGCCTGATGATCGCGCTCGGCGTCGTGGCCGGGGTGTGGCTCACGGGTCGTCGTCTCGAGTCTTGCGGTGGCGGTACCCGCGACGACGCCAGCAGCATGGCGATGTGGGCGGTGCTTGCCGGGGTGATCGGTGCACGGCTCTATCACGTGGCCACCGAGTGGAGCTCGTTCAGCGGCGACCTGTGGCGCATCGTGCAGATCTGGAAGGGCGGATTGGGCATCCCCGGTGGCCTGCTCGCCGGCATCTGCGTTGGATTGTGGGCCACCAGCCGGCGCGGGGTCGATCCGGCGATCATGGCCAACTGCGCGGCTCCGGCGATCCCGCTGGCGCAGGCCATCGGNNNGTGGGGCAACTGGTTCAACCAGGAGCTGTTCGGACGCCCGACCGATCTGCCGTGGGCGCTGCGGGTCAGTGATTCGAAGGCGATCGCGGCCGGTTACGACCCCGGCACGACCTTCCATCCGACCTTCCTGTACGAGTCGTTGTGGAACCTCGCGCTGGTTGCCGTGCTGCTCTGGATCGACCGTCGTTTCCGGCTTCGTCCACCGCGGCTGCTGGCCGTCTACCTCCTCGGGTACGGCCTCGGCCGATTCTGGGTGGAGGGGTTGCGCATCGATCCGGCCGACGAGCTCGGCGGGCTGCGCTGGAACCAGTGGGTCGCGGCGACGGTGGTGGTCGGAGCCGCCCTCTACCTGGTCTGGTCACGCCGTGGCGACATGGGCGGCGACGCGGGAAGCATCGCAGGCGACGACGCCGATGACGACGCCGATGACGACGAAGCGTGGGACGAGTGGTCCGACATCGACGCCCAGCTCAACTTGACCTCCGGTCCCGGGTCGGGGCGCGACGAACCTGCCGACTACCTTGCGGGCGATGACGTCGACGACCAGCAACAATGACACTGTGCTGTGGGAGCTGCGCGAACCCGGCATCGCACTGCTCACGCTCAATCGCCCCGAGCGCCTGAACGCTTGGAACGGCCAGCTCGCGGCCCGCTACTTCGAACTGCTCGATCGGGCCGCCGGCGATCCAGCGGTGAAGGTGATCGTCGTCACAGGAGCCGGTCGTGGCTTCTGCGCTGGTGCCGACATGGATGCTCTGCAAGACATCGGCGCCGGTGGGCCGGCGAACGTCGAAGGCGCCGCCGGTGGCCGCGATCAGTGGTTCACCACCACGATCCCGAAGCCGGTGATCGCCGCCGTGAACGGAGCGTGCGCCGGGATCGGGATGGTGCAGGCGCTGATGTGCGACATCCGCTTCGCCGCCGCCGGCGCCAAGTTCACCACAGCGTTCTCGCGGCGCGGATTGATCGCCGAGTACGGCATCTCGTGGATCCTGCCACGCCTCATCGGTACTGCGCGGAGCCTCGACCTGCTGATGTCGGGTCGCGTGTTCCTCGCCGAGGAGGCCGCGGCGATGGGCTTGGTGAACGAGGTGATCGCCCCCGAGCAGCTTGTTGATCGCGCCCTCGACTACGCGGCCGATCTCGCCGCCAACGCCTCACCGACGTCGATGGCGGTCATGAAGGCGCAGGTGTACGGCGACCACACCCGTTCGCTGGAGGCGTCGTCCGCCGACGCGGTGTCGCTGATGAAGGCGTCGTTGCGGCGACCCGACTTCATCGAGGGTGTGGCCAGCTTCCTCGAGAAGCGGCCGCCGCGCTTCGCCGCGCTCGACTGACCCGGTTCCGCAGGCCACTGCTCAGGCACCGCTCAGCTCGTCGATCGCAGTCTCGCGGCGAGCACCTCGGGGATCACCGGGTTGAAGAACTCGCCGCAGGCCACCTCGGCCGCGGCGATGAACCGGGCGGTGCCGGCTGCCCGCCACGGCGAGACGATCTCGATGTTGAACCACGACGAAGGCCAGTCGTCACCGTTCGTCGGTTGTTGGTTCAGCCACAGCATGTACGGCAACGGTTGATCGAAGAGCTGATCGAGACGACCGAGCACGTCGACCAGCAACACCCCGAGCCCCTGCCGACCGCGCCGGTCGAGCGCGGCGATGTCGGGCACCCGCACTCGCGGGGCGACGGTGAGAGCTATCGGGTAGGCGGAGGCGTGGGGCACGTAGGCGAACCAGTCTCCGTGGTCGGCCACCAGTCGTTCACCGGGGTCGGCGTCGGGAACCCAACCGGCGTCGAGCAGTCGACGCGGTCGATCGGGCACGTGATCGAAGGCATAGATCTGTCCATGCGGATGAGCGATCGTGGCGCCCACCTCGGGGCCGCGGTTCTCGAACACCAGCACGTAGTCGACGTCGTCGCGTTCGCCGAGGGCGATGAACCGCTGCGCCCACAGATCGATCACCTTGACGGCACCGTCGACGCCCAGCGATGAGAACGTCGCATCGTGTTCGGCGGTGTAGAGCACGACCTCGCAACGATCGCCGTGCATCGCCGGCCAGCGATTGCGGAACCAGCGCACGTCGTAAGAGTCGGGTGCCTCCACGCCGCCGGGGCAGAACGGGCACCCGCTCGATGGGAGGTTGGGCCGGGCCTGGCGGGTGCCGACGACGTGGACCACGGTGCCGAGGAAGGCATCGACCCTGGTGTCGTCTGTCATTGCGGTTGTGGCGGGTCGATTCATGTCGCTCGATCGGGAAGGCGGTCGCCGGTTGCCCCGTCGAACAGGTGGACAGCCGCGGCGTCGGGTCCGAGGATCACGGTCTCACCTGCTCGAACAGAGCTGAGCCCCTCGCGCCGTGCCACCACGACGTTGGCGGGATGTTCGACTGGTGTGCAGTACAGGAACGAATCGGACCCGAGCTCTTCGACCGTGACCACGGTGGCCGCCAGCCCTTGCTCCGCACCGAGCAGCATCGCTTCGGGCCTCACGCCGACAGTCACTGCGGCGGAAGTGAGGGCCAGCCGCTGCGCCGGAGTCAACGGCACGACCATCGAGCCGTACTCGGCCCCGCGCTCGGTGGCCGTGCACGCCAGCATGTTCATTGCCGGCGAGCCGATGAACCCGGCGACGAAGCTGTTCACCGGCCGCTGGAACAGGTCGCGCGGCGTCGCACATTGCTGGAGGAGGCCGTCCTTCAACACGGCAACGCGGTCGCCCATCGTCATCGCCTCCACCTGGTCGTGTGTGACGTAGACCGTGGTGACCCCGAGGCGGCGCTGCAACGCGGCGATCTGGGTGCGGGTTTGCACACGGAGCTTGGCATCGAGATTCGACAGCGGCTCGTCCATCAAGAACACCTTCGGCTCGCGCACGATCGCCCGGCCCATGGCGACGCGCTGCCGCTGTCCACCGGACAGCTTGGCGGGCTTGCGGTCGAGGAACTCCTCCAGATCGAGCAGCTTGGCGACCTCGAGAACGCGGGCCACGGTCATGTGCGGGTACAAGGCGTAGCTCTGGAAGACCATCGCGATGTCGCGATCGCGCGGGGCCAGGCTGGTGACGTCGGTGAGCCCGATGTGCACCGTGCCACCATCGATCGGCTCGAGGCCGGCGAGCATCCGCAGCGTGGTGCTCTTGCCGCAACCCGACGGACCGACGAGGACGAGGAACTCGCCGTCGGCGATGGCGAGGGTGAGCCGATCTACGGCGGGACGGGGACTGTTCGGGTAGGAGCGGCTGGCGTCGGTGAAGGTGACGGCGGACATCACGCGCGCTTTCTAGGGGCGGTCGGGCGCATCTCGGCGCTGACGGCGGATTCGGGTGGACCCGGACGAGGGGTCGAGTCGTCGACGAACTGCGGATCGGTGATGACCAGCCGCCCGACTTCGGCGCCGAGTGCGGTGCGGCCGGCTTGCGGCAACCCGCGATCGGTGATGAGCTCTTGCGCTCGGCGCAGCGGTGCGATCGAGCTGAGGCCGGTGACGCTCCACTTGGTGTGGTCGGCCAAGACCACGAGATGCTCGGTCGACTCGATGAAGGCTCGGTTGGTGTCGGCTTCCATGAGGTTCGGGGTGGTGAACCCGGCACGCTCGCTGATCCCGTGAACTCCCATGAACACCGAGTCGAGGTGGAGCGTGCTCAGCGTGGCGACTGCGACAGGCCCGACGAGGGCGTCAGACGGTGTGCGCATTCCGCCGGTGAGCACCACTGTGCGATCGGGGCGCTGATGATGATGCAACACGTCGGCCACCTGAACCGAGTTGGTGACAACGGTGAGGTCGGCGATGTCCACGAGGTGATAGGCGAACTGCCAGGTGGTGGTGCCGGCGGTGACACCGATGGCGCTGCCGGCGCGCACCCGGGCCGCGCCAGCCATGGCGATGGCGTGCTTCTCGGCCATGTTGCGGAGTGACTTGGCCTCGAAGCCGGGCTCGTCGGCGCTGTGTTCGTCGGGCAGGGTGGCGCCGCCGTGCACCTTGTCGACCAGGCCGGTCTCATCGAGGAAGTCGAGGTCGCGGCGCACCGTCATGTCGCTCACCCCGAGCAGGGTGGCCAGTTCGCTCACCCGGACCGAGCCGCGGCGCCTGACCTCGGCGACGATCACCTCCTGGCGCTGGCGGGCGAATGCGCGCGCATGGTTCGCTTCGACTCCGGGATCGACGGTCGGGGCCTTTGTCATGACACGTCACCTCCCCGGCATGAGCGCCGACGACCGGGATGGTCGTCGGTCTGTGCAGATCACGTGATCGCCTGGTTGTCGATACCGCTCGGCGACACCATACGACACGTGGGCATCGTGATCGATCGTGCGCTGAATGTCAACACGATGAGGGTCATTCGCACACGATCGTTGTTCGAATAGAGTCCGAATTCGGTTTCATCAACTCGTGCTGTTCGAAAAACGCACAAGTCTTCCTTGACAGATCGCGCCGGTCGTGCGACATTTCGGGTGCGCGCAGCCGCGTTTCATGCCTGCGTCAACAAAATCAAATCGAGGGGGAGTCGTGTCCAACCACTACGAATCATCGCCGAGGCCGTCCGAGGTCGGATTCTCGATCTTCTCGCGCCGCAGCCTGCTCGCCGGTGCTGCCGGCATCGCCGGGGCCGGCCTGCTTGCCGCCTGCGGTGACGACGACGCGAGCCCCG
>VFMC01000467.1 GCA_006515795.1 Acidimicrobiaceae bacterium
CAGGCGATGCCCGAGCCCTGCGCGCGGGAGCTCGGCGAGCGCGTAAGGCGGCAATGCAGATCTCATCGTCGTTCTCCTCTGGCGTCCGGCGCCGTGCGAGGGCACGCCAACCGGACGGCGAGGCGCACGGTACACTCCGACCGACGTGAATCGAGCCGGGGGGCGCTCGACCGTGTCAAAGCGGATGGCGGAACAGCCCGTACCCGGCGACGCTGACGACCAGGAACCGCCCTGCCGCGCCGTCGGTCACGACGACCGGCTCGCCGACGCCGGGGTCCGGGAGGCAGCCCGGCTCGAACGCCGTCCATGTCGAGCCGCCGAGCTCGTAGAGGCCCTCCGTGGTACCGGCGAACGTGCGGCCGCTCACCGCGTCGTGCGCGACACCTGCAGTATCCAGCGAAAGAAGGCCGTCCGACAGCAGCGTCCACTCGTCACCCCCATCCGTGCTCGTGAAGATCCCGGCGTCCGACGTACACGCGTACATCGCGTACGGTGTGCCGAAGCCCGCGAGACACGTCATGAACCGCGTGTCGAGATCGGGGTCGGCGGCGGTCCAGCGCACGCCGCCGTCGTCCGAGAAGAAGATCCCGCGCCCGTAGGTCGCGATCACGAGACGGCCGGTCGTCGGGTGGACGAGCGTACGTCGCACGTCGATCATCGCTCCCCCGGCACCCGTCGGCCACGGCGGGAGGTCGCCGTTGGCCGACGTCCAGGTACGCCCGTCGTCGTCGGAGCGCTGGATGCCCTCGAGCTGCGTCGATGCCCAGATCGCGCCCGCGCCTCCCTCCGTGAAGTCGAACGCGCTGACCGTCGCGCCCGACAGGAACACCGCGTCGCCGACGGCGCGCCGCCAGATCGGCGACCAGCCGCCGACGAGCTGCGTACCCGCCGACGTCTCGGCGAGGCCGAACGCGAAGTCCTCCGGCAGGACGTCTCGAGGGACTCGGGACCACCCCGCCGCGCCCGGCGCACGTTCCCACACGCCCGCGCCCCACGTTGCGAGCCGCACGAGGCCCGGCGTCGAGCGGCTCTCGACGATCCGCCGGCCCTGCAGGTCGCCGAGCCCGGCGATCAGCTCCCACGTCTCGCCGCCGTCGGTCGTGCGGTAGAGGCCGCCGTGCGTCGATCCGAGCACATGCAGCCCGTTCGCGGGGTCGACGACGATCGGTGAGGGTGCCAGGCGTCCAGGCTGCAGCATCAGTCCATCGACGAGGGGTCCCGTGAACATGCTCCCACCGTCGTCCGATCGGTAGAGACCCTCGTTCCAGACGCTGGCATAGACGCGGTCGCACGAGGCGCCGCCGACACCGGTCGTCGCGATGTGACGGCCCGCGAACGCGCTCGGTGACCACGTCCGTCCGCCGTCGTCGCTCCGGAGCAGGCCGTAGAGCGTCGCCGCGTACATCAGTTGCGGGTTGGCCGCGCAGCGTGCGCCCGACCACGCCCGCCCGATGCCGGTTGCGACCGGCGTCCACGTCCGTCCCCCGTCCTCGGATCGGGCGATCGCGCCGGTGACCTCCCAGCCCCGCATCGCGTTGAGCAGCGGGCCGCCGACCACGACGGTGTCCACGTCGTCGGGGTCGGGGCTGATCCAGAGCACGTCCATGTAGGGCAG
>VFMC01000072.1:0-10149 GCA_006515795.1 Acidimicrobiaceae bacterium
CTTCAGGTGGACGCGCAAACGCTCGAGCGCGACGAGTTCGGCATCGAGCTCGGCCTGTCTCGCCTCGATCTGCTCACCGACCTGCCTGTTCTGCTCTTGCAGTGCGGCGACGCGGGTGGTCTGCTCGTCGAGGTCGTTGCGCACTGCGTCGATCGCGTCGAGATCGGTCTGACCGGTGTCGAGGGCGACGCCGCGCAGCACATCGGCCTGCAACAGATCGGTCAGATCGCCGAACGGGAGGATCGGGCGGCCCGACCGCCCGGTGAAGCTGTCGATCGCGATTGCCGCGAGATCCTTCTCGAATCGCGTTAACTCCGCCGTGACCGTCGCCAGATCCGCCTCCGCAGCCGCGATCTCGACGGCGAGCTCGTCGCGGCGCGACTCAGCTTCAGCCCACTGCCGGGCAAGGTCGTCGGCCTTGATCTGGCTCCGCGCGATCTCCGCGGCGACCTGGTCGGAGGTGAGGTTGGAGTCTGACGCGGATGCCTCGCCATGAGCAAGCAGCGCAACCACAACGGCCACCGCCAACACCGTGCGAAGCGGCGATGCCGTCCGTCGTCCCGACTTGATTTGTTGCATTTGCATGACGAGCAGACACATTATCTTCTACATCGTGTCGTAACAACTCACCCGAGCACACCCCAGACCAGGCCCGATGAGCATCGAGACGAGACGTCGATCTCCACTGCCGTTGCCCACCCTGTTACGAAAGGATGACGCCGATCAGCCGACGTTCACCGTCGCCCACCATGGTCCATGCCGCGCATCATCAGGGCCATCATCGCCGTGCAACCGAGCGCGACGACGAGGAAGCCGGGGCTGGCTGCTCCGGTGGCAACCAGCAGGACGGCAATGACGAGCATCGGGATGCAGCAGGCGACCATCATCCAGCCGTGCCCGTGCGACCGAGGTGCCGGCGGTCCACCTTCCGGGTGCACATGGTCGTCGCTCATCGTCGGCCCCCTAGCGACTTCGGCACGTGGCCGAGCTTCTGGTACAGCGGGCAGTGCCCGAGTGCGCCGGTGACGACGAGGTCGAGGCCGGCTGCGGCGAGCAGTATCTCGAGTGCGATCGCGAGGGTCGAACCCGCGCTGGCCAGCAGCGGTCACCGACGTAAGTGGTGACTCTTGAACTGGGTGGGTGCTCATGAGGTGCTCCCCCTTTCTCTTCTGTCGAGTCAATGATCGACTCTCGTAGCGGCCAGGGCATCCGCGGCGAGTACCGAAACGGCGTACGGGGCTCTACTGATCCGCCCGCAACGTGACAGTCGGTACACACGGATGCGGGCAGCGTCTCGTGCCACCACAATGTGTGGCATGAACGTGCACCAATCGAACCAGCCCATCATCCCGCAGACCCTGGTGGGGATCTCGTTCGAGAACTCGTTCCGAGCCCGAGAGTTCCTGGTCGCGGCGAGCGGTCTCGCCGCCGCCGGAAAGCTGAAGCTGAAAGACGCGGTCACCGTCGTCAAGGATGACGACGGCAAGACGATCGTTCACGAGACGATCGATCCCACTCCCGGGCGCGCCGCGCTTTCGGGAGCCATGTGGGCCGGGTTGTTCGGGTTGATCCTCGGCGGACCTGTGGGCTGGATCACCGGCTTGGTCGTCGGGGGAGGCGCCGGTGCGGTCAGCGCCAAGGTGATGGACCTGGGCGTTCCGGACGAGTGGGTGAGTTGGTTCCGCGACGCGGTGCAGCCGCGGACCGCGACGGTCGCCCTGCTCGTGGAAGATCTCGACCGGAACGCGCTCGTCACTGAAGCAGCGCGATTCACCGGTGCCGAGCTGGTATACGCCAACCTCGATGACGCGACCATTGCGCGAGTCAGGGATGCATTCGCCAAGCCCGCACCATCGCGCCGCGACGACGCCTGATCGACGGAGCGGGTCGGACGCGCTCCTCAGCCGCGCCGTTGCCGGTAAGCGCGAACGGCGCCGTTGATCGTCGGGAAGACCCGCAGGGCTCCTGCCGGTTCCAGGAGCGCGGCCCGATCGAGCCGGCTCAGAACCTGGTCGTTGGCCCTGGCCACGGCCACGACCCCGACGCCAAGATCGGCCAGCCGCTCGACGAGCTCTGCCAACACGTCGAGGGCGGTTGCATCGAGGGCGCCGATGCCTTCGAAGTCGAGCACCAGCCAATCCTCCTCACCCGGGTTCTCGGCCAGCACCTGCTCGACCCGTTCCCGGAAGTGGTCGGCGTTCACGAAGAACAGCGGTGCGTCGAAGCGGTACACGACGAGCCCGGGCTCGGTCGCCGCCTCCGGGTAGGCCCCCACGTCGACCCAGCCGTCGAGGTCCGGGTAGTCGCCGAGAACGGCGTCGTGCGGCCGGGCGATCCGGTACAGCGCTACGACGATCGACAAGGTCACGGCGATGAGGACGCCCACCAACACGTCGAACACGATCACCCCGAGGGTGGCGCCGATGGCCAGCACGAACTCCTCCCGGCTCACCGTCCACAGGCTGCGGTAGCCAGACACATCGATGATCGTGATGGCAGCCGAAACGATGACCGCGGCGAGCGCGGCCTGCGGTATGTCCGCCAACAACGGGCGCAGGGCCAGCAGCGTCACGACGACGAACGCCGACGCCACCAGCGACACGAGCTGTGTCCTGCTGCCGAGGGAGGCCGGCACCGCTGTGCGGCTGGCGCTGGAGGAGACGGGAAAGCCCTGTGACAACCCCGACGACAGGTTCGTCAACCCGAGTGCCAGTAGCTCCTGGTTGGCTTCGATCCGGTAACCCCGGCCGGCGGCGATGGAGCGGGCGGTCAGCACGTTGTCGCTGTAGCCGACGAGCGCGATCCCTGCCGCGACCGGCAAGAGCTGTGCGAGGTCGTCGATCGACACGGTGGGGAGGCCGGGGACGGGAAGGCCACCAGGGATCGCCCCGACCACGGCCACGCCATGCTCCTCGAGGGCGAACAGAGCTGCGACCGCCGTCGCCAAGACAACGCCGACCAGAGCCGCCGGCACCTGGGGTGCCGCTCGTCCGAGCACGAGGAGGAGGGTGAGTGTTCCGGCGGCCAGGATCAAGGTGGTGCTGTGGACATCGGCGACATTGGTGAGCAGCTCACGGAGCCGGGGAAGGAACTTGTCGGTGGTGATCGGCGCCCCGGTGAAGCTCGCAATCTGGCTGCTGAGCAGGGTGAGGCCGACGCCGGTGATGTAGCCGACCAGCACCGGCTTCGACAGCACCGAGGCGAGGAAGCCGAGCCGCGCCACCGCACCGACGATGCAGATTCCAGACACGACCAGGGCCAGCGCGGCCATCAGCTCGATGTACCGGCCGGTGTCCCCACCGGCGATTGCACCGACACCGGTGGCGGCGAGGATCGCTGTGCCCGGCTCGGGGCCGACGCCCAGGTGGCGGCTCGTGCCAACCAGCGCGTACACGATCAGCGCGCCGATCACCGCGTAGAACCCGACCTGCGGTGGCAGGCCCGCCAGTTCGGCGTACGCCATCGACTGCGGGATGAGCATGGCACCCACCGTCAACCCTGCCATCGCGTCGACCCGCAACCAACCGACCTGATAGCCCCGCAACACGGCGAGGCCCGGAAGCAGGGCTCCCACCCGAGACCGTAGATGAGGAGGTCGACGCACGGGTCGACGATACGCCGCACCTCGCCGCGAGTTCGGCCGGTGCGATCGACCTACGGCAACAACAATCGTTCAGCCGCCACGCCCGAGCATCCGGTCGATGTCCTGCTCGTGCTCCTCGAGGAGGGCGATGAAGGCGCCGGAGCGCATCATCTGCCACATCGGATCACGATTCATCAGGTCGGCCATCGCCGGGGAGAGACTGGCGCGCATCTGGTCCATCATTGCCTGATGCTGCTGGACCATGGCCGTCGTGCTATCGATCGGGGCCGTCGCCGGCTGCTGCCCGGACGGCACCTCCGACCGAGCAGTGGTAGCCGGCACCCGGGCATCCGACGGATCAGGACCCCGAGCTCCGACCAGGACGCCGACGACGATCAGCACGGGCACGAGCGTCAGCCCAATCATCGTCCCGGCAACGAACCAGGTGCTTCTCGTTCGGTCACTCATCGATCTCTCCCTTCGCTCGATCGGAACCACTCATCCGAGGACAAGTGTGAGCTCGCGCGGAGAGGTCGCACATCGGTCCTTCCTACCGATCGCGGATCAGCGACTGGCCCGGATGGCGCCAACGCTCGGTTGGGTCAGGATTGATCGAGTCGGCGATAGGTACCTCGTGATGTTGACCGCCTCGCCCTCATTGCACTGAACGACCAGGAGAACACTGTGAGCAGCGACGATCACCACGGCCACCACTCCGATCACGTGCCGAACACGCAGCACCTCGCGGCCATCACCACGGCCGTGCTCGAGGTCAGGGGTCTGCACTGGGCAACCGAGAAGGCGGTGGTCGAGGCCACCCTTGGGCGTCTACCAGGCGTCCACACCGTGGAGGCCAACGCCGTCGCCCAGACCGCCACGGTCTCCTACGACGCGGCCGTCACCAGTGTCGCCGAGCTACGGCTCTGGGTCGAACGATGCGGCTATCACTGCAACGGCCAGTCTGTGCCCGCGCACGTCTGCCACCCGATGGCCGAGGCCGCCACAGAGGCCCCCTCGGCGCACGAAATGATGGGTCACGGGGGCCACGGCGCGATGTCGATGTCAGACATGGTCGCCGACATGCAACGACGGTTCCTGATCGCGGCCCTGTTCTCGATCCCGGTGCTTCTGTGGTCACCGATCGGGCGGGACGTCCTCGGATTCGAGGCACAAGCGCCGTTCGGCATGCGCGACGACGTCTTCCAACTGCTGCTCAGCCTGCCGGTCGTGTTCTACTCGGCCTGGATCTTCTTCGACGGCGCGTTTCGGGCGTTGCGCGCCCGCACCCTCGACATGATGGTGCTCGTCGCGGTCGCCGTTGGCACCGGCTGGTTCTACTCCGTGGGCGTCACCCTGACGGGCGGCGGCGAGGTGTTCTACGAGGCCGCGACCGTGCTCTCGGCGTTCGTGCTGCTCGGGCACTGGTTCGAGATGCGGGCACGCGGCGGTGCCAACGAGGCGATCCGCGCCCTGCTCGACCTCGCCCCGCCGATGGCCACGGTGATACGCGGTGACGACACGGTGGAGGTACCCACCGCGGAGGTGCAAGTCGGCGATCTCCTGCTGGTGCGACCCGGGTCCAAGGTCGCCGTCGACGGCGTGGTCGAGGACGGGGAGAGCGAGCTCGACGAGTCGATGGTCACAGGTGAGAGCCTGCCGGTGCACAAGGCGCCTGGCGACGGCGTCATCGGGGCCACCCTCAACACGACCGGAACGCTGCGGGTGCGCGCGACCAACGTGGGCGCCGACACCGCGCTGGCCCAGATCGTCAAGCTCGTGCAGGAGGCGCAGAACTCCAAGGCTCCCGGTCAGCGGCTTGCCGATCGGGCTGCGTTCTGGCTCGTGTTCGTGGCCCTCATCGGCGGGACAGGCACGTTCGTCGTGTGGAACCTCTTCGCCGGTCGACCTGCCAACGAGGCGATCCTGTTCGCGATCACCGTCGTCGTCATCACCTGCCCCGACGCGCTCGGCTTGGCAACACCCACCGCGATCATGGTGGGCACCGGGCTCGGCGCACGTCGCGGCGTGCTGTTCAAGAACGCCATGGCCCTCGAGACCGCTGCCCACATCGACACCGTCGTGATGGACAAGACCGGCACCCTTACCAAGGGCGAACCCGAGGTCACCGACGTCATCGCCGATGGCATCGACGACACCCGCCTGCTGGCACTCGTGGCGGCGGTCGAGCGCGAGTCGGAACACCCGCTCGCTCAGTCCATCGTCGCCGAGGCCGAACGACGCGGTGCACCGATCCTGCGGGCCGGCGGGTTCGAGAGCGTTCCCGGCCACGGGGCGACCGCCACCGTCGACGGCCATCGCGTGGTCGTGGGCAACCGCCGTCTGATGGACCGTGAGGGAGTCGGGCTCGGCGAGTTGGGAGCGCGTCGGACCGCGCTCGCCGAGGGTGGTCGGACCGCAGTGATCGTCGCCATCGACGGTCGCGCCGCCGGCCTGGTCGGCATGGCCGATGCCCCGCGGCCCACCGCCGCGGCAGCCGTCGCCGAGCTCCGTCGGCTGGGCGTCCAGGTCGTCATGCTCACGGGCGACAACGAGGCCACCGCCCGCCGGATCGGATCGCTGCTGGACGTCACCACGGTGATCGCCGAGGTCCTTCCAGGCGACAAGGCCTCCAAGGTCGCCGAGCTGCAGGCCCAGGGTCGGAGGGTCGCGATGGTCGGCGACGGCGTCAACGACGCACCCGCGCTCGCGCAGGCCGACGTCGGCATCGCGATCGGCGCCGGAACCGACGTCGCCATCGAGACGGCTGACGTCGTTCTGATGCGGAGCGACCCTCTCGACGTACCCGTCGCGCTGCTGATCGGCCGGGGGACGGTACGCAAGATGCGCCAGAACCTCGGATGGGCCATCGGCTACAACGCCATCGCCCTCCCGATCGCCGCCGGGGTGTTCGAACCTGCCTTCGGACTGGTGCTGCGACCCGAGATCGCCGCTCTCTCGATGTCCGGCTCGAGCTTCCTCGTCGCAGTCAACGCTGTCACGCTCAAACGGCTGCGGCTCCCCTCACCGGCCGAGTAGGCTGCTACTACACTATGTCGGATGTCGAAGAGCCTTCGGGACTTGCTGGCCGCAGCCCATCGTCGACCGCTCGCCGCCGAGCACGATTCCGCCGGGGTGTTGCAGCGCATCGTCGAGGGTGCCGCCGAGGTGACCGGAGCCAGGTATGCGGCGCTCGGCGTCTACGACAGCGACGGCGCGATCACCACGTTCGTGCATCACGGCATCGAGGACGCCGCGGCGCACCGGATCGGTCGGCTTCCCCGCGGGGAGGGCCTGTTGGGACGGGTGATCGTCGCTGACAGCCCCATCCGATTGGACGATCTCGGGTCGGATCCTCGCTCGTGCGGCTTCCCCGAGCATCATCCCCCGATGCGCTCGTTCCTGGGCGCCCCGATCGGTCGTAGCGGGCGCCGCTTCGGAAACCTGTACCTGACCGAGAAGGCGGGAGGCAGTTCCTTCGACGACGAAGACGAGGCACTGGTCATGGCACTGGCAGCGTTCGCGGCCTGCGCGATCGAGAACAACGAACTGATCGCGTCGGAGCGGGCGCGCGCTGCTGCGGCGGCCCGACAGGTAGAGGCGGAGGAGAGCGAGCGTGCCAAGCGCGAGACCCTGGTGGCGGTCATCGCCGCGCAAGAGGCCGAGCGGGCTCGCGTGTCTCGCGACCTCCACGACGACATCGGGCAGGCGCTCACGTCCGTGCTACTGGGCCTGCGGTTGATCGACGGGCCCGACGACGTGACGATGGCCGAGCCCGGCGAGGTGCGACGGCGAGTCGACGAGCTCCGCGACCTCGTCGCCGCTGCACTGCGGCAGACCCGGCGACTGGCCTTCGAGCTGCGGCCAACGGTGCTCGACGATGTTGGCCTGGCGCCGGCACTGTCGCGGTTGGCTGCCGAGGTCGCCGAGCGGTCGGGATTGAGGGTGGACGCTGTTGTCGACGGGGCCCCAGAGCGAGACCACTTGGCTGCAGACGTCGCCACGGTCGTCTACCGCGTGGTCCAAGAAGCCCTGACCAACGTTGTCCGCCATGCCAACGCGTCGACCGCCAGCGTCGCAGTCACCGTGCACTCGGGGCGATTGCGGGCGGTGGTCGAGGACGACGGCATCGGTTTCGATCCGCTCGCGCCGGCGACCGGACACCTCGGCCTGCAGGGGATGAAGGAACGGGCCCAGCTCGTAGATGGGACGGTGCACGTCGTGTCCGCGCCGGGCTCGGGGACGACGGTCGTCTTGGAGGTGCCCGTTGGCTGAGGGCGATGTGGTGCGGGTGGCGTTGTGCGACGATCACCGCATCGTGCGCAGCGGCTTGCGCCGGATTCTCGAGGCCGAGGACGACCTCGTGGTCGTGGGCGAGGCCGGCAGCATCAGCGAGGCGGTGTCGCTGGCCGCGGCGGATCACCCTGACGTGTTCGTGATGGACCTCGGCTTGCCCGACGGAAGCGGCCTCACGGCGACCGCCGAGGTCCGCCGAGTGAGTCCGCTCACTCGGGTGTTGGTCCTCACGGTCCACGACGACATCGCCTACCTGCGGCGCGCTTTCGAGGCAGGCGCCGATGGGTACATGGTCAAGGAAGCCGCCGATGTGGAACTGGTCCAGGCCATCCGTCAAGTGGCGCGTGGCCGGCAGTACGTCCATCCGAGCCTTGGCGCCGCTCTCCTCGTCACCGAGGCTCCGGCGGCGCGCCGCGGCGGCCCCGGCGGAGATCTCTCCAACCGCGAAGACGAGGTGCTGCGACTCATCGCCTTGGGCCTCACCAACACCGAGATCGCCGAGCGGCTCTACGTGTCGGTGCGCACCATCGAGACCCACCGTGCCCACATCCACCAGAAGCTCGACATCCGTAGCCGCGCCGAGCTCGTCCGCTTCGCGCGCGAGACCGGCCTCCTGGACGACACGCCACCAACTCCGTGACTCGCCGCAGGCCGGCTCCGTAGTACCACCGGATGACGGCAGGGCTGCGACGCCGGAAGATGGCCCCGTGAGCGAGCATCGCGACGACACTGAGATGGCCCGGGCCGCTGATCGCTGCCCCGTGTGCGACGGCTCCCCACGGGTGCTGATCGCCGTCGCCCACCCGGCAATGCGCCGGCTGATCCTCGAGCTGCTCGAACGAGAGCACGGCTGCTGGACCGCATGCCCCCTCGAAACAGAGCTCGCTGCCGCCGTGCATCACCTCGACCCGGACCTCGTTGTCATCGACGGCGCGAACTTCCCGCGGTGCTGCCGCGACGACGCGGTCGGTTTTCCATGCGCCCGGATCGTGGTCATCGGCCCCGAGCCCGACGACGCCTACATGGCAGCGGCACTCCACCAGGGGGCCGGCGGCTGGGTTGCCCGCGACGACGTAGCCGACGAGCTCAGCGCAGCCATGCGCGGCGCGCTCGGCTGCACTCACGGGCCGTGCCCCACACCGGCAGTCCCGAGCGCGCCTACATGTTCCGTGGAGGTGCTGGCCGAATGAACGCTTCAACGAAGATCGCGCTCCGCGGAGACGGCGCAGGCGCCGTCGGCAACGAGGTACGGATGATGCGCGATCCGGTGTGCGGGATGATGGTCGACACGGCCACCGCGCTACGCAGCGAGATCGGCGGACGGCCCTACTTCTTCTGCAGTAGCGGCTGCCAGCGCACGTTCGAAGCGCCCGACGAAGAGCTCCGCCGGTTGAAGCGTCGCGTCTCGATCGCGCTGGCCGGCGTGGTGGTGCTCGCGGTGATGCGCGTGGGCGTGTTTCTCGGTCTTGCCGCCGGCGCAACCGTGCTGACCTGGGCACCGATCGACGCGTTGCCGTGGTTCACATGGGGTGTGTGGATGATGATCCTGGTGACCCCGGTGCAGTTCATCGGTGGGGCAGGGTTCTACAAGGGTGCCTACCAGGCGCTGAAGCGCCGAGCGATCAACATGGATCTGCTCGTCGCCCTCGGCACGTCGGTCGCCTACGTCTACAGCGTCATCGTGGTGTTCGCCCCGGAGATCTTGCCGGTCGCCGTCGGTGAGCGCGACGTGTACTTCGAGGTTTCGGCCGTCATCATCGCCTTCGTCCTGCTCGGCAAGTACATGGAGGACATCATCAAGCGCAAGAGCTCGGCGGCGGTGCGCAAGCTCCTCGACCTCCGACCGGCGACGGCGTGCGTTGTCCGCGATGGTCAGGAGATGGAGGTACCGGCAGACAGCCTCGAACCCGGCGATGTGATCGTCGTGCGGCCCGGTGAGAAGATCGCGACCGACGGCGAGGTGATCGACGGCACATCGGCGGTGGACGAGAAGATGCTCACCGGGGAGAGCATGCCGGTCGAAAAGGGTCCGGCCGACCAGGTGATCGGCGGGACAGTCAACACAACTGGATCGTTCCGGTTCCGAGCTGCGCGGGTCGGGCGAGACACCGCTCTCAGCCAGATCATCGCCCTTGTCGAACAGGCCCAGCGGTCCTCCGCGCAGATCCAGCGGGTCGCCGATCGGGTGACCAGCTACTTCGTTCCGGCCGTGATGATCGTCGCGTTCGGGAGCTTCGCCGGTTGGTGGATCGCCGGGGATCTTCCCCAGGCGG
>VFMC01000072.1:10157-27184 GCA_006515795.1 Acidimicrobiaceae bacterium
GATCATCGCCTGCCCATGCGCGCTCGGCATCGCCACCCCGGCAGCGTTGATGGTCGGCGTCGGCAAGGGTGCCGAGGCCGGCATCCTCATCCGCGGCGCGGAGTACCTCGAACAAGCCTTGCGGCTCACCACCGTGGTGTTCGACAAGACCGGCACCCTCACTCGGGGGGAGCCGGCCGTCACCGACATCGTCCCGCTCGGTGACGGCGACGCCCGACGCAGCCCCGAAGCCCTCCTCGCGCTGGCTGCCGTCGCCGAGAGGCGCAGCGAGCACCCACTCGGTCAGGCGATCGTCCGGCGCGCCGCGATGACCGAGACCCCGATGGTCGAGGCCGGCGAGTTCAGCGCCACCCCCGGATCTGGCGTGCGCGTGGTCACCGACGGTTCCGTGGTGCTGCTCGGAAACCGGCGGCTCATGTTCAGCGAACATGTCGTTGTCGCTGCCGAGGTCGAGGCTCGGCTCGAGTCGTTCGAACGCGACGGCAAGACGGCGATGCTCGTCGCTGTCGACGGACGACTCGCTGGGATCATCGCCGTGGCCGACACGATCAAGGACGGCGCGGCCGAGGCCGTCTCGGCACTCCGCAAGGAACGGGTTCAGGTCGTGATGCTCACCGGCGACAACGAGCACACGGCACAGGCCATCGCCAGGCAGGTCGGCATCGATCGGGTCATCGCCAACGTGCTCCCCAACGAAAAGGCGGGCGAGATCCAACGGCTCCGTGACACCGGCGAGATCGTCGCAATGGTCGGCGATGGCGTCAATGATGCGCCGGCGCTCGCAACCGCGCACATCGGCATCGCCCTCGGGTCGGGCTCGGACGTGGCCAAGGAAACCGGCGGCCTGGTCCTGATCCGCGACGATGTACGCGACGTTGCTGTGGCCATTCGGCTCAGCCGAGCCACGATGCACAAGATCCGCCAAAACCTGTTCTGGGCGTTCGTCTACAACGCCGCAGCCATTCCCATCGCCGCGGCCGGACTCCTGAACCCGATCATCGCCGCCGCGGCCATGGCACTGTCGAGTTTGTCGGTCATCGCCAACTCGGCCATGCTCAGGCGCCTACGGATGGAGATCCGAGCATGACCGCCTCGCACCATCGCCCGGAGCGGATCGCCGTTGGCATCGACGGCTCGGTCGCGTCCCATGCCGCACTGCGGTGGGCAGTCGACCATGCCCGACCGGACGACACCGTCACGCTCATCCACGCGTGGCAGCCCTCCCCGATCACAATCGAAGCCAGGTCGGCCGACCGGGACGACGACTCCGCCGCGCACAGGCTCGTGAACCACGAGTTGGCCCGAATCGAGGCCCTTCCCCGCGACCCTGGGGTCGCCCTGGTCGGCGCCGTCGTTCACGGCGACCCCCGCGACTGCCTGAGCGACATCGCCGGCGAAGCCGACCTCGTCGTCATCGGCGCCGGTGGGCACGGCAGCGTGGTCGGCGCACTGCTCGGCTCGGTCAGCCGGCATCTCGCTCACCACGTGCAGGTACCACTCGTCAGCGTCCCCGCCCCGCCAGGCGACAGACCACCGCCCATCCCACCCACACGCAGACGTTCCGATCGCGCCGCTGACGTCGGCGAGGCTTTCGATCTCGCCACGCAGCATCCGCCACGGAGCGATCGCCGCCGCGGCTATGTCGATCTTCTACATCGTCGTAGTCAGCGTTGCTTCTGGTTCGTGGGCTCACCTCGCCGACCAGATCCGACAGGACTGGTACTTCCTGGCAGCCATCGTGATCGGCTTCGGCACGCAGGTAACCCTCGCCTCCGAACTGCGTAGGCGTCACCGCCTCGCCCACGGCGCAGCGGTCACAGGAGGGGTCGGTGCCGGGGCGTCGACGGCCGGCATGGTTGCGTGCTGCGCCCACCACCTCGCCGACCTGTTCCCGATCATCGGTGCCGCGAGCGCGGCCGGGTTCCTCACCGACTACCGAGTCCCGTTCATGCTCGTCGGCATCGGCATCAACGCCGTCGCGGTGATCGTCACCGCCCGCAGGCTCCGCAGCCTGACCGCCGCCGGCGCGGCAGAGGCGGTGTGATCATGCGACGCTCACACCTGCTCGCACTGGCTTTCGCGCTGACCGCGGCGGGGGTCATCGCCGGTTGCAGCAGCTCCGATTCGACGGCCCCGGTGTCGTCAGTGCTCCCCTCGCGCACGGTCGATGCCGGTGCGGTCGAGGTCGTGATCACTCCGACACGGCTCGACGCCGACGGCGCCATCTTCGCCATCGTCCTCGACACCCACTCGGTCGATCTATCGCTCGATCTCAGCGCCTCCGCGGTACTCGTCGTCGGCGACGCCACATGGACCGCCGCCGAGTGGACCGGCTCCGAGCAGGGCGGTCACCACCGTGAGGGCGAGCTCCGGTTCGACGCCGAGGGACCCCTCGCCGGCACCGCCCTGCTGACCATCTCGGGGCTGCCCTCACCTGTCGAGGTCAGCTGGGACGTTGGAGGAGGCTGACGTGAACCGACGTGTTCCCCTCGCCCGCCGCAACATGCTCGCCGACCCTCGGCGCCTCACCGCCGGGGCCGTCACGGTCGGGCTGGCGATCATGCTGATCCTTCTGCTCGACGGCCTCTGGACCGGGATCACGCAGAGCGTCACCACTTACGAGGACAACGTCGGCGCCGATCTCTACGTGGCGCAGCCGGGGACCCGCAACTTCTTCGGCGCCGTTTCGCAGATCCCCCGTTCGACCGTCGGCGAGATCCGACAACAGCCCGATGTCGAGTGGGCGTCACCCGTACGAAGCTTCCTCGCGATCGTCAGCCTCCACGACAGCAAGGTTCCCACCTCGGTCATCGGCTGGGAAGCCGGACAACGCGGCGGCCCTTGGGAGATCGCTGAGGGACGGGCACCCGAAGCCGACGACGAGATCGCCATCGGGCAAGTCATGGCTGACCGGCACGAGCTGGACGTGGGCGAGCCACTCGACATCATGGGCTCCACCTTCCGGATCGTGGGTACCAGCAGCGACACCTTCATGCTGTCGTTCGTCTTCATGACCCATGCCGCGACCGACACCCTCCTCGGCTCGCCCGACACGACCAGCTTCGTGCTCGTCGGAACCGACAGGCCTGGCGCGGTCCGCGCTGCCCTGGCAACGAGTGGCCTCGCGGTGCACGACCGCGACGAGCTCGGTGCCAACGACGTCTCCGTGATGACCCGGGCCTACGCGGTGCCGGTGGGAGTGATGCGGGGCGTCGCGTTCCTGATCGGGATAACCGTGATCGCGCTCAGCGTGTACACCGCGATGATGGACCGCCGCCGCGAGTACGGGATCGTCAAGGCGATGGGCGCAACCCGACGCCATTTGCTCGGTCTCGCCCTGCGCCAGACGCTGATCGTGGCGGGCTCGGGTTTCGTCGCCGGCACCCTGCTCTTCGTCGTCGCTCGGGGCCTCATCACATCCGTTCGTCCACAGTTCACCGTGGTGCTCACCGCGGCGGCCGTGGCCAGGGCGATCGCCGCGGCCGTGCTGATGGCGGTCCTGGCGTCACTGGTCCCCGCCCATCGACTCGCCCGACTCGAGCCAGCCACCGCATACAGAGGCGGTTGATCATGCCCAGCGTCTCTCTCGCCCGCAGGAACCTCTTCCAGGACCGCCGTCGCGCCGGCCTGGCGATCGTCGGCGTCTCGGCCGCGTTCGTGCTCGTCCTGGTACTCGACGGCATCTTCGCACGTCACCACGATGCACATGACCGCCTCGGCCCTCGCGCCCGGCCTGGTCGACGACGTCAGCGCCGTCGATGGCGTCGCATGGGCGGAGGGCCTGCGCTACACCACGGGCACCGTCGAATCGGACAAGAACAGCTTGCTCACCTACGTGCTCGGCTACGACACCACCACTGGCCGCGGGGGCCCCAGGTCCCTGGCCGCCGGCCGCGCACCCACCAGCGGGGAGGCTGTGCTCGACGTCGTCGCTGCCGACGAGTTGGGGGTCGGCGTAGGCGACCCCGTGACCCTCCTCGGCCGCTCCTTCGCAATCAGCGGCCTGTCGACGAACGGGACCTACATCGCCAACACCACTGCGTTCGTCACCACCACCGACTTCGCCGCGATTCGCGGACCGACCTACGCCTACATCCTGGTCGGCACGCGAGACGGCACTTCACCGGCGGCCCTGCGACAGCGCATCGCCTCCGCGTTGCCCGACACGACGGTGATGACTCGCGCCGACTTCGCTCGACAAGAAGCCAACGTCGTCCGTTCGATGGCCGCCGACGTGATGGCGATCATGTCGACGATCGGTTTCCTCATCGCACTCGCACTGATCGGGCTCACCCTGTTCACCGCCACCATCGCCAAGCAGCGCGAGTTCGGCATCCTCAAAGCCATCGGCGCCGGCCGTGCCCAGCTCGCCACCGTCGTGCTCACCCAAGCAGCGTGGACGGTCGCCATCGCGCTCGGGCTGGCGATCGTCTTGGCGATCGGGATCGGGGCGACTCTCGAGGCGCTCACCGCGAACCTGGCGGTCGACATCGAACCGAGCTCCGTAGCCCGCACCGCGGTCGGCGCAGCCTTCGTCGCAGGCGTCGCCGCGCTCCTCCCTCTCCACCGCGTAGCCAAGGTGGACCCCGCCACCGCGTTCCGAATGCCATGACATGAACAGCCCCGCGATCAGCGTTCACCACCTCACCAAGACCTTCGGCGAGGGTCGCATCGCTGTGCACGCCGTCCGCGACGTCGACCTCGATGTCGAACCCGGAGAGGTCGTCCTCATCATGGGCCCGTCAGGCAGCGGCAAGACGACCCTGCTGCTCATGCTCGGGGCCATGCTGCGCCCCACCGCCGGATCGATCATGATCAACGGCATCGAACTCACCAGCACGCCGGAAAGACAGCTCCCCGCGCTTCGCGCCCACCACCTCGGCTTCGTCTTTCAGGACTTCAACCTGCTGTCAGCGCTCACCGCGCTCGAGAACGTCGAGCTCGCGTGCAACCTCGCCGGAACAAGCGGACGACCCGCCGAAGATCGCGCCATCGAGCTCCTCCGCCACGTTGGGCTCGGCGAAAGGCTCCACTTCCGCCCCGACCAACTGTCTGGCGGCGAGAAGCAACGCGTCGCCATCGCCCGGGCGCTCGCCAACCGGCCAACCCTCCTCCTCGCCGACGAACCGACCGCCAACCTCGACTCCAGTCACGGCCGCGACATAGCCAGACTTCTCCTACAGCTCGCCCGCGAACAGCGTTGCAGCATCGTCATCGTGAGTCACGACGACCGTCTCCGCGAGATCGCCGACCGGACGCTGTGGCTCGCGGACGGGGCGTTCCGCGAGCTCGACACCATGGTGGTCGACCCGGTCTGCGCAATGAACGTGCGCCCCGGCGACATCACACCGCACTACCTGTACGGCGGCACCACCCATTGGTTCTGCTCGCAGGCATGCCGGAACGACTTCGCCGAGCACCCCGAGAGCTACCTGCGAGGGGCAGGGCAGGCGCAGAGGTGCTGAGCCTCACCCGGCGCAATCCGGAGTTCCGGCGCCTCTTCCTCGCCCACACCGTGTCGCGATCGGGCGATGCCTTCAACACGGTCGCTCTCGTCGTGCTCGTGTTCGAACTGACCGGCTCCGGTCGCGGCGTCGCCGCGGTCGCCATGTTCGAGGTCTTGCCGGTCTTGTTGATCGGGCCGATCGCGGGCTTTGCTGCAGACAAGGTCTCTCGACGACACCTCATGGTCGGAGCGGATCTCGTCCGCGCCGGCGCAGCCGCGGCCCTACTGCTGGCTGCCGCGTCGCTACCGGCGGTTTTCGCTGTAGCCCTCGTGCTCAGCGCCGCGGCGGTGGTGTTCAATCCGGCCGCTTCGTCGTTGGTCGCCGATGTCGTCGACAGCAACGATCTGATCACCGCGAACAGCGCGCTGTGGAGTGCCGCTGTGGTCGCTCAGGTCATCTTCGCCCCCCTCGCCGGGGTAGTGATCGCGGCCAGCGACGTTCGCACCGCGTTCGCCATCAACTCGGCCACGTTCGTCGTTTCGGCCGCACTGCTCATCGGCCTCCGCTCCGGCAGAGCACCGGCGACCATCGAGGCACTGGGTTGGTCCGGTGCGCTTGGTGGGGTCCGCGTCGTGCGCAGGCACCCGCTCTTGCGCCGGCTGCTGATCGTGCAGGTCCTGGCTGCACTGTCGGCCGGCGCGACGAGCGGCCTGTTGGTCGTGCTCGCCCAGCAACGCCTCGGCGTGGGTCCCGGCGGCTTCGGGCTCCTGCTGGCAGCAATCGGTGTTGGCGCGGCCATGGGCCCGGTTCTGCTGCGACGATTCATCAAAGTCGGCGATCGACGGTGGCTCTTCGGCCCGTACCTCCTGCGGGGCGGGGTGGACGTCGCCCTCGCTACGGTCACCAGCCCGGCGATCGCAGGGTCGGCTCTGGTCGTCTACGGCGTGTCAACCTCGACCGGCATGGTTGCCTATCAGTCGACAGTCCAGGGCGCCGTGCCCGCGGAGATCCGCGGAAGGTCCCTCGCCTTGTTCGACGTCGCGTGGAACGGTGCACGCCTGGTGTCACTCGCCGCAGGCGGCATCATCGCCGACGCCGTCGATGTCCGGTGGGTGTACTTCGGCGCCGCCGGCCTGCTGTTCGCGGCAGCCCTGGTGGGCTTCGCTGCTCCTCTCGACACGCACCAACGCCAGTTCTCAAGCCGGTGAACCATCAACATCAGGTCTACCGTCGACTGCTGCTGGTGGGTCGCCGACGCTGCCGTCGGGCGGTGTCGCCGACGTTGGCTCCACCACACGAGTGCTCCGCCGAAGGATTCGCCTCGCCGCGAACAGCAAGAGCACCAAGGCGACGGCGACCGGAGCGAACGGCAGTGAGAATCCGATGACGGTCGTTGCCGCGGTGGCCAGCCCTCTTACCGCGTCCACTCCACGATCGAATCCGAAGGTGAACCCCCGATCGTCGTCGGCACTGCCCGCGGGCACACCGGAGGTGGTGAGCTGGACCTCCAGCGTCGCATAGCTGACCTGATCATCGAGCCCGCGCTGTTGCGCCCGGAGCTGCTCGAGAGCGGTCTCGCGATCGGTCAGTTCGGTTTCGAGGCGGGCGAGGTCCTCCACGTTCTCGGCTCTTGAAAGGAAGGTGTTGAGCCGTTCGATGCTGATCTCCAATGCGGCACCGCGCGCCTCGAGATCGACGACTTGGGCGGTGACGTCTTCGGTGTTGGCCCGCTGCGACAGGAGGGTTCCTGCAGCTCCGGCCGCGGCGACCGCCTCGTCGTAACGTTCTGCCGGAACACGAAACGTCAGGTACGCCGACGGCCGATCAGAGTCGAGGGCGATGTCGCTGGCGGCGAGATAGCCCCCGACGGTGCGGATCTGCTGGCGCACCGCGTCGGCCGCTTGGCGCACGTCGTCGACCCGTACGGAGACCACACCGGTGACGATGATCGCCCGGCCTTCCGGCAGATCGCCGACGTCCTCCCCGGGTGGAGCACCTCCGGTCACGGCGCCTGGAACTTCGACGGTACCGAGGGTCGCACTTTGCTCGCTACCGGCGTCGTCGCCGCAGGCCACGAACAGCGACAGCATCAAGCCGACAGCGAAGGCACCGGTGCGCACGCCGGACATCGTTATACAGAATCTCGTCGGCATCAGCCGAGCTGCCAGAACGCTCCGGTGAGCCCCAAGTCATCGAGGAGCGTCTGGTTGTGCTCGCGCGTGTGCGGGCGCCAGTCCGGATCGAGCCGGTCACCCCACCATGCATGAGCCAGGTCGCAGAGCTCGGAGACGGTGATCGTCGCTCCGGCCGGACGACCGTCGAGCCAGCGGGCGATGTGCTCCTCCGACCGGAAGAGGTTCATCGTGGCTCAAGTGAACACGATGTCGTCCCACCAATGACCCGCCGGCACGAGGCAATGGAACAGCAAGGTCTCGTCGTCGGGATGCTGGTCGCGAACCGCGACCTCGATTCCCTCGCCGCATTCGGGGCACACCGTTTCGATCCGGCCATCCACATGCAACGCGGCGCAGATGCCGAAGGCGTCCCACGCGCAGTTGGCGAACCATGAGCGCCCGCCGGCGTGCACCCGGTACGGAGTGGGCGCAGCCGCGAAGGGGTTGGCCATCCGGAGCTCGGTGGCGCCCTCGTTCAACACGAGCGCGTGGGCGTCGGACAGGCGACGCCAGCCGTCGCGCACCTCGGGAACCGGCGTCGCGCTCGCCGCAGCCACCTCGTCCACGCCCGGAGCTCGACCGAGCTCGACGAACATCCGATACGTGAGGTTGCGAAGCGCAACATCGTCGTCGTCCATCGGCGCACGGTAGCCCCATAGCTCACCCGAAATGCGATCCGACCGTCGACAGCGAAAGGTCCCAGCCCGGGAGAGGGCTGGGACCTTTCGCTGGCGGTTTCCCGCGAGCTAGGGGGCGGTCGTGAACAGCCAGGTGACCGTGGCCAGCGGGATGCCCGTGGTGGAGCTCCTGATCGCCGCCGGACCACCCGTGAGGGTGACCCTGAACTGGGTGCCCTTGCGCAACCGGTCGACCGGGTTGATGGTGACCCTGCGGGTGGCGGCGTTGTAGGTCACCGTTGCCACTTGTACCGCCCCGTTCGACACCCGGGTGATCGTCGCGGTGGTGACACTGGTGCCGACGACGTTCTCGCTGAAGTTGGCCGTGACGTTGGCATCACGGTTCACGTTCACCGCATTGATCGCCGGAGCCCTGGCCGTGACCGTCGGGGCCGCATCGGTGGTGAAGGTCCACGACGTCGTCGCCAACGCAGCACATGGAGCCGTGCTGCGGATGCCGGATCCACCTGCCCCCGACGGGCAGGTGCCGCCGTTGAAGGTGACCGTGTAAGACGTACCCGCGGCCAGGTTGAGCGACGGGTTGATCGTGACGAGTCGTGATGGGACCTGCACGTAGCTGACGCTCGTGGCGATGACGTTGCCAGTGACCGTGTTGGTCAGCACCACGTTGGTGGTGTTGACGACGCCGCCCACGACGTTGCGGCTGAAGTTCGCCGTGATGTTGCTGCCCACCGGGAACCCACTGGACCCAGCGACCGGACTCAATGGAGTGACGACCAGTGGAGGCGTCGCCGACGGTGTCACCACGTTCGACGGTGTCGAGTGCCCACCTGTGCCGACGGCGTTCACCGCCGCGTGCGGACGTTGATCGTGAAGCTGCTGATCGCCGGCAGCACGGTGCCGGTGGGCGGCGTGAAGTTCACGATCGCGAAACCGCTGCCGGCCACGGCTGTGCCGATCGTCGGAACCCCGGGAACACCCAGGGAGACGGTCTGGTCGGCGAACTGGAACCGCTCGACGTTGCGCACCGTGTCGGTACCGTTGTCGCCGCCACCGCCACCGCCGCCACCGCCACCGCCGGCTCCGGCGCCACGGGCATGGTCGACGATCATGGCATCGCCGACGACGGTGATGTCGTAGTCGGCGCGGGGTCCGGTGAACAGTGCCGTGTCGCAGTTGACCGGGGCAACCGCAGCGCAGTCGGACGCAGGAACCGTCGGCGTCAGGATCTCCCTGACGATGACGATGTTGCCCGGGTCGACGAGGCCGGCGAACACTGCCTGCTGCAACGTCATCCCGGTTGTCCCGGCGCCGAAGTTGCCGCTGAGTGCTGCATGCTCCATCAGATCGGTGCTGCCGATCTCGGCTCCGGAACCGTTCGGGCCCACCCGGAGGCTGAGCCGGACGTTCATGTACCGGTCGCCGTCGATGATGTCGTCGGCGCCGCGACCTTCAATCAGGTCGCTACCGGCTCCACCGATGAGGATGTTGCCATCGCCCCATACGTTTCCGCTGAGCAAGCAGTAGCTCGTGGTCGCTGCGGCGATGATTGCAGCCGGGTCGGTGGCCAGCGGCGGAACCAACGGGTCGAGACCGGAGATCCGGTCCAGGCCATCCTGATCGAGCGCATCGCAACCGATGAACCCTGCTCCGCCAACACCAGCCGGCGCCAGGTCGGTGCCGCGGAGGGTGTCGTTCAGGTTCCAACCCGATAGGGCTTCCACTTCGTTGAACCGGTCGCGCACCTCGATCACCGGCTGCCCCTCCTCGAGGATCACCAAGTTGAGATCGGCGATCTGCGGCTGCGGGTCGTTCAAGCCGATCGACCAGTCGAAGCCCGCTGCTCCGGCGTTCTTCTCGACTCCGGGGCCGGCCGCCACCCTCGGTGTCGAAGTCGTCGTCGCCACCCTGGCCATTGGTCACATCGTGACCTGGCAGGTTGTGATCGTCGAAGAACAACGTCGAGCTGTCGCCGATCAGGAGGTCGGGCATGTCGCCACCCTCGATCCAGTCGTCGCCGCCGTCGCCGAACACCACGTCGAGACCCTGACCGCCGATGGCGAAGTCGTTGCCCTCGCCGAGGAAGTGCTCGTTGCTGTTCGCTCCACCGTTGGTGAAGTCGTTGCCATCGCCACCCATGAGGATGTCGAGGCCGATGCCGCCATCGAGGGCATCGTTGCCGGGGCCACCCTTTTGCACATCGTCGCCGGCGAGGTCGGTGAAGATGTCGTTGCCGGTTCCACCGAGGGGCACATCGTCGCCGGCGCCGCCCTCGATGATGTCGTTGCCCGCGTTGCCGAGGAACGTGTCGTTGTCGTTGCCACCGAACATCTTGTCGACGCCGGATGTTCCGTTGTACACGCTCTGTCCGTTGATGCCGGGAGGATCGACGGTGTTGGTCGACCGGTAGCGGATCTGGTTGCCTGGCATGCGGATCAGGAGGGCCGTCTCGTTGCATTCGCTGTTCGGGTCGTCCTGGATGTTGGTTGCATGGAATGCCGTGTTGGCGATGCCGGGGTTGCTGCCGAGCTGGAACTTGCAGTCTGCGGTGGCGAACGAGTCGGCCTTGAGGCTGTGTGCCGTGGTGTTGCGCATCACCAGCTCGGCGAACGAGTTGCCTTCGAGTTGGGCCCGCAAGTTCATGCCCGGGGTACGGGCCAGGTAGTAGAACCGGTCGCCGTTCTGCAGGTTGGTGAGCTGGTTCTCGAACACGTAGTTGAACGTCGTGCCGAGCAGCCCGCCGAACGGATTGGTGTTCTCGGCGAGGCCACCGACCCACAGGTCGATGCCGTCGACACCGGTGATCGAAGTGCTGCCCGAGTTCGACCATGCACCGGTGCTGCCCATGAACTCGGCAGCATCCCCGGGTGGAACGTCGCCGCCCACCACGTCGGGGTCGACGATCAGGCGGGCCGCCTCACGCTTGCCGGCGGCCGTGGGCTGGGAAAGGATCGACGGGTGGCGGCCATAGGCGGCCACGAAGTTGATCAGCGATTCCGGATGCTTCAGCGCAAGGCCGAAGTCGATCCAGTTGGCGTACGGCGTGAGCTGGCCGTCGTTGGTCGCCGCGAAGATCTGCTTGCGGACGTTGTTCAGCGACGGGATGCCCTCGCTACGAGCTCTGGTGAGGTTGATCGCCGGGAGATCGAGCGGCAAACCCACGAGGCGGTTGCGGAGCACGTCGGTGACGAACTCATCGATCTCGTTGCCGACCTGATCCGACAGACCCATGACGAGTGCCCCAGCGGCCTCTTGCGACGTGAGCGGTCCACCCGGACCCTGCGTGTATGACGCCGGATTCAGGAACGCGTCGAACAGGTCGATGTCGAAGTGCGTGCCGTTCTGATCGACTCGGGCCAGATCCTCGACGAGCATCGAGTGCCCGAAGCGGTAGACCGCATGGGCGAACTCGGCGGTGATCGCCGGGTTCACATCGGTCTGATTCATCGCGAACGGCTCGAACGGATTGATCGCCGGCTGCACCTTGCGGGCGAACTCCTCGAACACGAGGTGCTGGTACTCCATCTCGTTCACGAAACGAGCGGCTTGGAACATGCGCTCGCCATAGCTGAACGTGGTTGCCGAGGTGGCCTCGAATGCTGCCAACAGATCGGGGTTCGCGTTCAGAGTGCCTTGGATGTCATCGATGAGGCGATCGTGTTCGGAGTGGAACACCTGATGCACCGCGGTGAGCGCGATGTTCTCGTTGCACCGGCCGTCGCCGCAGATGAAGTGCAGGTCGAGCAGCTCGTCGTCGTAGGTTCCCGCGGGAACCGGCGTGTCCAAGCTGCCCCCGGCAACACCATCGTTGATGAACGCAGTGTCGTCGAGGCTCTCGTCGAGGGTGAGCGGATCGTCGCCGATGAACGGATGCTCGGCCCCGCCGTTGGCCGGAACCGCCGCAGTGTCGTCGAGGCTCTCATCGATGGCAGGCGTCAGCGGATCGTCGCCGATGAACGGATGCTCGAGACCGCCGCTGGCCGGGCTGCCGTCGGGGCCACCGGCCGTCGGCGCAGCGCTGTGGGCGATGTCGTTCAGGAACGCGGTGCCGATGCGGAACCCGTTCGCCGGCACCGCGACCGGGGCCGCGGTGTCGCCTTCGACCATGCCGGTCGTGGTGACGAACTGCGGCAATCCGCGGTCCGGGCCCGGGATGAAGTTGCCGTACGCGTCGGCGGCGATCATCGGGATGTTGCCGACGTCGGTGTCGACGAGCTGCAGGCCGAGCACGGTTGCGGCTTGGGTCTTGATCATCGCCCAGGTGGGCAGTCCACCATCGGGCGAGGACAGGAACTTGCCGGTGGAATCCGGTCCACCTCCGTTGTCGACGTACTCGCGGGTGAAGACCTGGTGTGAGGCGTGTGACGTGTAGGTCTGGCTCTGATCGACGAACGGCGTGTCTGTGTTGGGCGCGCTGCGGTTGCCGTCAGGACCGGTCATGATCGTGCCGCGGGTCAGGACCATGAACCGCTGGTTGGCGGGGATGTCATCGGAGTCGCCAGGAATGTGGTTCGGGCCGGCGATGAGTGGGTCGTCGCCCTTCAGCGGTACGAACACCACCCCGTTGCCGCCGTTGGTGATCTTGTCGAGGCCGTGGTCGAAGAACTGACCGAAGATCGTGAAGAGCTGGTTGAACGGCGGCGAGAGGCCAATGTCGGTCGTCACGTTCGGGATGAACAGCGTCTCGAACTCGGGTACGCACTCCGTCGCCGGCGGAACGGGGTCGCCGTTCACGTCGCAGGGGAACACACCTTCGTTGCCCTGCGTGCGCACGGGGAACCCGGCGGCGGCGACTGCTGCCGGGTTGGTCGAGGTCTGGTCGACGATCAAGTTGCTGATCATGCGTGGCTCGGAGTCGACGACGGCCCCGCTCGTCTGGGCATATGACGTAGGTCCTGGGGGACCCACCGGTCCGATACCTGGCACCGTAGAGCTCTCCGCCGGCCTGAACACCGGAGTCGTCAGCCGGGGGAAAGCCTGGTCGGCGGCACCGAAGGTCTCCTGACCCGGCTGCAGGTTGTTGCACGTGCCATCAACCGTACGCAGGCCGAACGACAGCAGCGGGTTGCCGATCTGGTCGGGGCCGCTACCGACCAGCGCGGCGCACGGCCCCGTGGCCGCCGTCGTGTTCTGGACGTGAGCCTCGGCGATCTTGATCTGCTCGAGGATGAACGACAGGTCGGCAGCCGTCACCGTGAAGCCCTGAGCGACGGGGGCAGCCTCGACGCCGATGACACCCGGCAACGCGGGCAACCCGGCCGCGAGCGCGGCCAGGCACACGGTGACGGTCATCATCCGCTTCAGCGGTGATCGGCGGGCGCCGGCCTCGCTGGTCTGCTGTTCCGGGTTGTGCCGGGTTGACCACATCCATCCGCCCATCAGTTCTCTCCCTCGTCCGCGTCGGTGATCCGACCTTCCGCCAGGACGCCAGCGTGGCAACGCGCGCAACGTCACGCCATCGGCGATTCGTCTTGATCCTCCGATCGCTACCCGGTCGTGGTACGTGGACCATGGTCCTAAGCCCATCGGCAACTCCTCCACCCGGAGCATCCGTCCCCCTTCTCTGCGTAGCCTCAAGCGCGGCTTTCTTGACGAAGTCCCCACAATCGTCAAGAGCCACGACGAAGCGTCCACCATACGAACGCATTCGGCGGTCTCTGAGGAAATCTTTGATTCAGGTCGTGTGGAGGCTTAGTATTGGCGCACACTCGCGGCGGCGGGAACTGCCGGGCAGCGAATCGGTAGTACAGGGCGGGGTACTCACCACGATGAACACAGGCGTTGTGCACGATGCGGCACTCGGAGCGGCACTCGGAGCATCGACTTGAGCGCGGCGTTGCTCCAGCACCCGCGCCGCCGCTCCACCGACGCCGTCCCCGATCTGCGCCTGGTCTGGTTGACCCGCCGAGCCATCGCGCTCTCGATCATCGTCACCGCCGCTCTGATCGTGATCGCCGGCGGAGCGGCCGCGTCGATCTTCCAGAAGATCTCCGACCGTCGAACGTTGAGCGAGGTCCAAGCACATGGCGAGGGCGCCGCACGTGATGTCTTGGCGCCGCTCATCACCGAATCCTTCCTCGAAGGGGATCCTCTGGCCCTCGCCGCGTTGAACAACGCCAGTGAGGGGCTGAAGCGATATGGCGGCGCCAGTCAGATCACCATCAGCGGCGCCGACGGACGCGTCGTGTGGTCGGACGATCGCGGCTCGTTCGGCGCGGTGGTCGGCCTCGAAGAGCTTCCGGCTGCCGGCTCCTCGCTGGTGACCGTCGACGCGATCACCCACGCCGACGCCGGCGCCAGATCGCCTGGCTTCGTCGAGGTGCACAGCGGGATTGCATCTATGAGTGGCACCGTGGTGACAGTTACTGTCTCTTATCCATACAGTTCATTGGGTTCACAAGGAAACAACATGATCGACGCGATACTACCCGTACTAGGAGGCGCCGCGCTGCTGCTGGCGGTCGTCCTCGTTCCGCTGGGCATCGCCATTCCGCGCCAATCCCGTCGCCAGCGAAGCGAGCGCGATCGGCTGCTGGAGCGGTTGATCGCGTCGTCTGATGCCGAGCGACGAAGGATCGCCGGCGAGGTGCACGACGGAGCCGTGCAAGATCTCGTCGGAGTGTCGTTTGCCCTGGGCGCCGTCGCCAACGAGCTTCCCGCTCCACTCGACAACCGTGTCCGCGACCTCGCGGCCACGACGCGCACCACAGTGAGCGGGTTGCGTTCGCTCCTGAACAGCATCTATCCAGTGCAGGTCCCACCGCAGGGGTGGCTCGCTGGGGTCGACGACCTCATCGATGGGTTGCGCGGCGCGGGTCTCGACGTCGTCACCGACGTCTCGAGGGATCGTTACTCACCACTCAACGAACTGCTCATGCTCCGAGTGGCCCGCGAGGCGCTCCGCAACGTTGCCGCACACGCCGAAGCACGGTCGGTCACCATCACCGTCAAGCGGCGGGGAGAGCTGGTGTGCCTCGCGATCGCCGATGACGGTGTCGGCTTCGAACACATCACCGTCCGCGCCCAACGAGAGGCGGGACATTTCGGCCTGCAACTGGTGCGCGACCTGGCCTGTGAGATGGGGGCAACACTGACGGTCGAATCGACGCCAGGCTCGGGAACCGTGGTAGGACTTGAACTCAAGGAGGACGAATGATCCGGATAGTCGTAGTCGACGATCACTCATTGGTGCGGACCGGCCTCCAGCAATGGCTTTCGTCGCACAGCGACCTCGACGTGGTCGGTGTCGCCTCCGACGGCGAGCAGGCCGTCGAGATGGTGCTCGAACTCCTGCCCGACGTCGTCATCATGGACGTGGCCATGCCCGTCCTCGATGGCATCAGCGCGATGGCCGCGATCGCCGAGAAGGCCTCCGGCATCTCGATCATCGCCCTCAGCACCTTCCACGATCAGGCGCAGATCAATGCCGCCCTCGATGCGGGAGCCGTGGGGTACCTCCTCAAAGACGTCAATCCCGAAGTGCTCGTCGCCGGCATCCGGTCGGTGGTCCAAGGTGGAATGGCGCTGAGTCCGATCGTGGCCGCACAGCTCTTCCACCGAGGTCGCGATCAGCCCGTCCATGCCTCCACGCTCACCCCTCGCGAACGCGAGATCCTGCTGCTGATCGCCGGGGGCCACGGCAACAAGCAGATCGCCCGACTGCTCGACATCAGCGACAAGACCGTGAAGTCGCACTGCGGACGGCTCTTCCAACGCATCGGGGTGAGCGACCGCACCCAGGCCGCGATCTGGGCGATCAAGAACCTGCCGGCGGCCGAACGCGAGCGTGTTTCCTCAGCGAACCAGCTCGCCTGACCCCCCGGGCAAGGCCGTACGAATGTCGTAAGACCAATGTCCCTCTACCGTCTCGCCGGCGGGCTTGCCAGAGTGTCCACCTGTGGCCACGCACACGATGACGGCCGAAGTCGGAACTGCGGAACGACACCCGCGGCGTCGGCCTCGTCGATGGCGCGGGGCTGACGGCCGTCCAGATCTCGCCCCGATATCGGTGCAGGCGCTGGTGTTGAGGTTCGTGCTTTCGGGCCTGGTGGCTGTCGTCCTGGTGAGCGTGATCACAGCTCAGGTCAGCCGCAACGTGGCGGTCGACATCGCCATCGCCGAGGCGCTCGACCGGTCGATCGACGGCGCGCGGCGAGTGGCCGAGCCGGTGCTGTTCGACTCGGTCATCGATGGCGATCCTGCCGCGCTGGCGCGAGTCGACGAGGCCATCCGCTCCGAGATGTCGAGCACCTCGCTCGTGAGCGTGAACCTGTGGACCGACGACGGCACGATCGTGTACTCGACAGAGCCACGCCTGATCGGGGAGCAGTTCGACCTCCACGACGATCAGGTGGCCATCTTCCACGGAAGTGAACCGCTGGCGGAGGTGACTGATCCCGCTGCTCCGGAGAACCGGTTCGAAGCCGACGAGAAGCTGCTCGAGGTCTACGTGCTGTCGAGCACCCAAGAGGGGACTCCGCTGTTGTACGAGGCGTACTACCGATACAGCGGCGTCACCACGATGGGACGCCAGATCTCCAGGCGATTCGCCCCGGTCGCGCTCGGTGCGGTACTTGTCGTCGAACTCGTCCAGATCCCGCTGGCGATACGCCTCGCGCGGCGCCTGCGGTCGGGTCAGCTCCGCCACGAGCGGCTCATCGGCCATGCGATGGCAGCATCCGACGCAGAACGGCGGCGGATCGCCGATGGCTTGCACGTCGGCGCGCTGCAGGAGCTCGTCGGATCATCGATGAGCCTCGCGGCTGCAT